>VMCW01000165.1 GCA_008081175.1 Flavobacteriaceae bacterium | reverse complement strand
ACTTTACTTGCAGTTTTATTTGTTAGACTACCCACTGCTACTATTTCATCATTTCTAATGCCCACATCCATCATAGCAGGATCATCAAGACTGCCATCATAAACCGTTCCATTTAGAATCAAAACATCAAATTCTTCAGATGTGGCACAGCCTATCATCAGAAGAAATACTACTAAGAAAAAAATGTTGTTTTTCACTTTTGTAAATTTTTATAAGCAATTGTTTTACATAATCAGAGAATACGAGCAACCTCGCACTAAACTCGTTTCTCCATTTTTAATTTTAAATCTCCCTTTTGTGAATGTATTCATAAAATTTATACTTGCTTGTTTCATTAAATGGATTTTAGATTGATTAAATACATTACAATTGATAAAAAATAAAGTAGGAGGAGAATTGTACACTACCAATCCTCTGGGGCAACCCCTTTAAGCACCTCTTTGTATAGGGACTGAAAGAAAAGTATAGCATAATCGATCAGCGTTTGTTGATACTCTTTTATAACCCTTGGTTGCGACTGAATATAGATCTCTTTTTTCTTTCTACTGGTCATCATATAATATTCTTGACTCATGTCTTTTTCTGCCTTTTTTAAAACAGCCTCCAAATCTGTTGGGGTAAAATCCATTTTTGCTGGAAACGGCAACTTATATTCTATGAGCTGAGCATCGGTATAGCTTCCATCTTGATAACGCAATTCAGTACGGTATTTTCCGTCTTTTACGTCTATGATTAGGGTGTAATTATGACGGTAATCTATATAATCAGAAAGTGAAGTGTCGTTTGGATTCATCAATTTATATGCATCCAAAACAGGCACTAAAGCCGTTGCCTTGAGCAGCATTCTTTTTTTTGAATCGGAATATTTTATAACCTGATTGGCATCTTGGTAAATTAATGCAACAGCAAAATGAAGTTTAGAAAACAAGTCTTCTGCCTTAACATTCGGAACAGAATAGACATTTGAAATTGTATTCCCATCAATTTTTTGAGCAAGTGTAAAAACACTGCACAACAACATTATAGATGCTAATTTTACTTTTATCATTCTCGTGAAAGATACAAAATAATACCCCCCCCCATGTAACTTTTGCTCCGTTCCGTTGTCAAAGAAATAGTTTTTTATTGATTACTTTTTTTGTAGTTTGCTTGCAAACTTCAATTCGCTATATAAAATTAGAATAGTTAAATGATTACTGTAGAAAACAACAGATCTACTTGTCCAGTAAGTACCGCCTTAGAAATTGTGGGTGACCAATGGTCAATGATAATTATACGTGATTTATTTTTACAAAGAGTCAGTTTTAAGGATTTTAGAAGTGCCCCAGAAAACATTTCAACTAATATTCTTACTGATCGTTTACACAAACTGCTTCGGTACAAATTAATTGCATTCCAATTGCACCCTACAAACAAAAAAATCAAACAATACTATCTTACAGAAGCTGGACTGGAACTCTATCCATTGATTTACGAATTATCTATGTGGAGTAAAAAGCATTTGAAAATGACATTTCATCCGCTTTCTGAAGCATGGTATCAAAGCATTGAAGGGATGCCTCGAGAGGAAATCATTCAGAATGACATACAATCGTACAAAGATTTTAAAGAAAAGCTTTTGAGCAAATCAAACCAAACTCAGTTTCATAACTGACACCTTTGTTTGATTAGTATGGCAAACACCAATGACTTAAAAGAACTCATAGAAGCAGAAAAAAAAGCTGCGTTGCTGTTTGATGAAATCGGAAAACAAGAACTTATCTGTGCTGGTAAAACCGAGGCACAAATCAATAAAGAGGTTTATCAATTAGCCCATAGGCTTTTTGGAATTGAAAAGTATTGGCATAAACGAATTGTAAGGGCTGGAAAAAATACATTATTCCCCTATGACGAAAACCCCAAAAATCGCATCGTTCAAAAAAACGATATTGTTTTCCTAGACTTTGGGCCCATTTTTGAAGACTGGGAGGCTGACTACGGCAGAACCTATGTAGTAGGTGACGACCCAATGAAACTCAAACTAAAGGAAGACATTGAAAAGGCCTGGTATCGAGCATGTTCGTTTTATTTTTCTAAACAAAATCAAACAGGTGCAGAACTATACCACTATTGTTGTTCTCTTGCTAAAGAAATGGGCTGGGAATTTGGTGGTCCTATTGCTGGACATCTTATTGGACATTTTCCTCATGAAAAGCTAGAAAAGGAAATTAAAACAAACTACATCCATCCAGAAAATCTCATCAGCATGAGCTCACCAGACGCTAGTGGAAAGCCCAGATTTTGGATCCTTGAAATTCACTTTGTGGATCGCCAAAAAGAAATAGGTGGTTTTTTTGAACAATTACTAATTGCACCAAACACATGAAAGACTTTTGGGAAAAACGATATAATGAACCTGATTATGCTTATGGCAAAGAACCAAATGTGTTTTTTAAACAACAACTAAACACCCTAACTCCAGGGAAAATTTTACTCCCTGCAGAAGGAGAAGGAAGAAACGCTGTCTATGCGGCTCAAATGGGGTGGGAAGTTTATGCCTATGATTTTAGTACTAACGCTTATAAAAAAGCTTGTGCCCTAGCCAAAGAAAAAAATGTAGAAATAAAATATCAAATAGCTTCCTTAAGTGAAGTAGACTATAAAAAAAACTTTTTTGATGCGATTGCCCTAATTTATGTACATTTTCCAGACATTGTAAGAACACAAAATCACCAAAAGCTTTCGGGTTTCCTTAAAAAAGGTGGAGCAGTAATTTTGGAAGCCTTTAGTAGCAATCACTTGCATTATCAAAAATTAAACCCAAATGTAGGAGGCCCAAAACTACTCACACAACTGTATACGAAAGAAAAACTGTGTGAAGATTTTCATGGATTCCAATTGCTAAATCCTATAGAAGAAGAAATCACCCTGGAGGAAGGCAACTATCACAGAGGAACAACAAAAGTGATGCGTATGCGTGCCTTAAAGTGATTTAATAAGAAAATATAATTCGAAAAATTTTTATACTTTTCAACAAAACAAACTCAATTTATGAAAAAGCTTTTGCTACTGCTTATAGCCCCTTTACAACTGGTCTTTAGCCAGGACTATTTTCCCAATAATTCTGGAGTATCAACGATAGAAAGTAACTATCAAGCATTTCAAAATGCTACAATACATATTTCTTCTGATCAAGTTTTAGAAAATGCAACTTTACTAGAATACAACGGAAGGATAGTAGCTGTTGGAAAAGACATTACACTTCCTAAAAATACCAGGATTTACGACAAATCGGGACTTCATATTTATCCTTCTTTTATAGACCTCAACACAAATTTTGGGGTGGCCACTCCAAAACGCAGTGCTGGTGCAGGAAGAAGCGCACAATACGAACCCAGCAGGGAAGGTTACTATTGGAATGATCACATCATAAGTGATTACAACAGCATTGAAGATTACCGTTACAATTCAGCTGAAGCTAAAACCATGCGTCAAGCTGGATTTGGAGTTGTCAATACACATAGAGCAGCTGGAATTCACAGAGGAACCAGTACTCTTGTTGCACTAAGTGATGACTCTTCAGATCGAGAACGGTTGATTGCAACAGAGGCTGCGGAACATTTTTCTTTTAGAAAAAGTACAACCTCAAACCAATCCTACCCAGGTTCTGTAATGGGAGCTATGGCATTAATCAGACAGTTTTATCACGATGTAAAATGGTATGATCAGGGAAACTCTACAAAAAAAGATCTGGCAATAGAGGCAGCAATAGAACACAAAAATCTCCCTAAGATTTTTGATGCAAACGATAAACTCAATACTCTAAGAGCAGTTAAAGTAGGTAACGAAATGGGGCTTTCTTTTGCTGTTGTAGGGAGTGGACAAGAATATGAAATTATCGATGAACTAAAAGCACATAAGGCACAACTCATCTTGCCAATTAATTTCCCCAAGGCTTATGATGTTTCTGATCCTCTATTGATGAAAAAGATTACGTTAGCACAACTGCGCTATTGGAATCAAGCACCTGTCAATCCAGCAGCTGTTGCCAATTCCGGTATACCTTTTGCGCTTACCTATAGTGGTCAGAAGTCTTCTGCTGATTTTCTAAAAAACTTAAAAAAAGCAGTAGCCTATGGACTTTCTGAAGCGCAAGCAATTGCTGCATTGACCTCAGTCCCAGCAAAAATGTTAGGCAAGGATCAAGTTCTGGGTAGCTTGGAAAAGGGAAAACTTGCGAATTTTATTGTGAGTTCAGGACCTCTTTTTAAAGAGGGAAGTGAACTTGTTGAAAACTGGGTTAAAGGAACACCCCACGTGCTCAAACAACTCCCTACAATAAACATAGACGGAAGCTATGACTTTTCCATTGGAGAAGAGCGTGTTTCTGTGAAAATCACCAATAGTCAAGATAAAATTAGTGTAGTTGCTAAAAAAGACTCACTCAAATTAAAAACAAAAGCAAACTACAATCAAGATTGGCTTTATCTTACACTAATTGATGAGAAAAACAGAAGTTTTGCCCAGTTGGATGCTAAAATAACAACTAGCGGCATTGTTAAAGGTAATGGTGTTGACTTTGAAGGAAAATCAATTCAGTGGTCTTCAGCTCTTTCAAACCCAAGTTCAGAGGAGAAAAAACAACCCAAAGTCCCTAATTACTACGATCCAGTTCCGCTCACTTTTCCCAACAAAGCCTTCGGATTTAGCGAAAGACCAAAGGCAGAAAACACACTATTTAAAAATGCAACCGTTTGGACCAACGAAGCAATGGGTATTGTTGAGAATACGGATGTTTTAGTCGTTGATGGTAAAATTGCAGCGATTGGACAAAATCTTGATTCAGAGGGCTCTCGTATTGTAGATGCCACTGGAAAACATTTAACTACAGGAATCGTTGATGAACACTCCCATTTGGGCGCTTCCAGTATTAATGAAGGAGGACATAATTCTTCTGCAGAGGTAAGCATTGAAGATGTTATTGAGCCTGATGATATAGGCCTCTATCGCGACCTAGCAGGGGGAGTAACCACCATACAAATACTACACGGTTCAGCTAATCCGATTGGAGGTAGATCTGCCATTATTAAATTAAAATGGGGAGAAACCATAGACAATATGCTTTTTAAAGGGGCCGATCCGTTTATCAAGTTTGCCTTAGGTGAAAATGTCAAACAATCAAACTGGTCCAGCTATTCAAGGTTTCCACAAACACGAATGGGTGTTGAACAAGTCTTTGTAGATTATTTCCAAAGAGCAAAGGAATATACCGAAAGCTGGGACAGCTACAATCGTCTCTCTAAAAAACAAAAAGCCAAAACCAAAATTCCTCGTTATGATATAGAGATGGAAGTACTGGGTCAAATTCTTAAAGGAGAACGCTTTATTTCAAGCCACTCTTATGTACAGTCTGAAATCAATATGTTGATGAAAGTGGCAGAGCGATTTGGTTTTAGAATCAACACCTTTACCCATATACTTGAGGGATATAAGGTTGCAGATAAAATGGCCGAACACGGTGTCGGTGGTTCCACTTTTTCCGACTGGTGGGCTTATAAAAATGAAGTAAAAGACGCGATTCCTTATAACGGTGCAATCATGCACAATGCAGGAGTAACGGTAGCGTTTAATTCTGACGATGCTGAAATGTCAAGACGCCTCAATCAAGAAGCAGCTAAGGCTGTTAAATACGGTGGTGTTTCCGAAGAAGATGCTTGGAAATTTGTAACTCTTAATCCTGCAAAGCTGCTTCATCTTGACCATAAAATAGGAAGCGTTAAAGTAGGAAAAGATGCAGATCTTGTACTCTGGTCCGAACATCCTATGTCCATATATGCAAAAGCTGAAATTAGCATGATCGAAGGTACAGTATACTATGATGCTGCTAACGTTGAGACACAGATAAAAGCGATGGAGGAAGAAAAGAGAATGCTCCTAAGTCAAATGCTTATGGAAAAAGAAAAAGGAGAGGAAACGCAAGCACCCCCTAGTGAAGTAAAAAGAGAATTTACTTGTGAAACTTTAGATTAAAAAATACGATGAAAAATTACATACTACTATTAGTTTTAAGCCTGAGTACTACACTCATCGCACAACAAACACCAGCAGATATACAACAACAATCCTTACTGATTACAAATGCAGTAGTGCATACGGGAACAGGAACTGTACTTGAAAATGGTGCGGTAGGATTTGACAACGGAATAATAACTTATGTAGGCAGTGCAAATGTGGCTCCAGCCTTTGAAAAAACTATTGATGCAAAAGGTAAACATCTCTATCCCGGTTTTATTGCTACTAATTCCAGCTTAGGATTAGCTGAAATAGATGCCGTTCGTGCTACGGTAGACTATGACGAGCTCGGTGATTTTTTACCTCATGTAAGAGCAGCGATAGCCTACGATGCAGAATCTAAAATCGTAGAAAGCAT
>VMCW01000082.1 GCA_008081175.1 Flavobacteriaceae bacterium | reverse complement strand
CCTGGCAGTACTGTGAATAAAAAAAACACCAAGCTGGTCACCCCAAAAAGGGCCATAAAAGCCTGTGTACATTTACTCAAAAAATAACGCATTAATTTTTTAGATGTATCAGTGCAAATACAGCGTAATTTACCATATCGTGATAGTTTGCGTCGATTCCCTCACTGACCAAAGTTTTCCCATGGTTTTCTTCAATCTGCTTTACTCGTAATAGCTTTTGCAGGATTAAATCTGCAAGAGAACTAACGCGCATATCGCGCCATGCTTCTCCGTAGTCGTGGTTTTTATCCAACATCAGTTGGTAGATAATCCCGGCTTGCTCATCGTATTCATTTAAAGCTTCCGACAGATTCAGATCGGGTTGTTCAACTACGCCCAATTTGATCTGAATTAATGCCATAATACTGTAGTTAACAATACCCATAAACTCAGAAGCTTCTCCCTCATTTACTTTTCGAACAGACTGAGTTTGTAGACTTCGAATACGCTGTGCCTTGATAAAAATTTGATCGGTGAGAGAAGGAAGTCTGAGTATGCGCCAGGCAGCTCCATAATCCTTCATTTTTTTTTCAAACAAGCTACGGCATTGAGATACAATTTCTTGATACTCTTTTTGGGTCGCTTCCATTTGGATTAAATTTGATGTAAATTTCGAACTTATTTTTATTCATAACAAGACACCCTCTAAAAGTTATTAAAAAGAAAACCACATCTCCGCTAATTCGTATTCGAGGACAGCTCATCTCCTTTGATCAGCCTAAAATTATGGGTATTCTAAATCTTACGGAAGACTCTTTTTACGATGGTGGGAAAAACAATTCCCTAAAAAAAGCATTGAAACACACCGAAAAAATGATCAAAGAGGGAGCAACTTTTATTGATGTAGGTGTAGCAACAAGCAAACCTGGGAGTCCACTGATAAAGTCTAAAGAGGAATTGGAGCGACTACTTCCCTACTTGTCAGTTCTTTTAAAGGAATTTCCAAAAACTCATATTTCTATAGACACCTACAACAGCGAGGTCGCTAAAAAAAGTTTAGATATGGGTGTAAGTATGATAAATGATATTTCTGGAGGAATACTCGATTCAAATATGTATGATGTCGTTGCTCAACACCCTGTTCCCTATGTGATGATGCACATGCAAGGTATTCCAGAGAACATGCAACAACACGCTTTGTATGAGGATGTAGTTACACAAGTTGCTCATTTTTTCAGTAATCAAATCAAGAAAGCTACAGCAGCGGGTATCCAAGACATCCTGATTGACCCTGGTTTTGGCTTTGGAAAACAAAAGGAACATAACTTTAAGTTGTTACAGAATTTGAATCACTTTAAAATTTTCAATTCTCCAATACTCATGGGTGTTTCAAGAAAATCCATGATCTATAAAACACTTCAATTGGATGCTGAACAGGCCTTAAATGGAACCACAGCTCTCCACGCCTGGGGACTGGACCGAGGTGTTCATATGCTCAGGGTACACGATGTAAAAGAAGCAAAAGAATGCATAGACTTATGGAGTGCACTACAAATGTTTTAATTAAATTTACCTAAAACAAACTCCTTTGAACAGTATTGATTTTATCGATTTTTCTTTTGTTGATGTTATAGATATTGTTCTAGTTGCCCTATTGTTGTTTTATTTATACAAGCTGGTTAAAGGAACAGTAGCAATCAATATTTTTATCGGAATCGTTATCATTTACTTGATCTGGAGGCTGACGGATTTATTGAAAATGGATGTGTTGAGCAACCTCCTTGGAAAATTTATCAGTGTTGGTTTTTTTGCTTTGATTGTCGTTTTTCAACAAGAAATTAGAAAGTTCTTACTCCTCTTGGGTTCAACAAATTTTACGACAAAAAGAAACGTTATTCGGTATTTTACATTCCTTACGCAGAATAAAATGAGTTCGAATTTAGATCTTAATGTACTACTCGACTCCTGCGATGAAATGTCCAAAAGTAAAACAGGTGCCATTGTTGTTTTACAAAGAAATAATTCATTAGACTTTACTTTAAACGAAAGCAATCGTTCTTCCATCCTCTTATCTCCACAGGTATTGGAAAGTATTTTCTTTAAGAACAGTCCCTTACACGACGGAGCCGTTTTAATAGAAAACAATACTATAATCGCCACTAGAATGGTGCTTCCTGTTAGTGATCAAAGAAAAATCCCATCTGCATATGGATTGCGTCATAGAGCAGCTTTAGGTATTTCAGAAAAAACAGACGCGCTAGTAATTGTGATATCAGAACAATCTGGAAAAATAGTTTATGTTAAAAACGGGCAGTTTTACACTGTAAATAATACAAAGGAATTGAGAGATTTTTTGACTCAGGATCTCAGCATTTAACTCATCCAGCGAGTGCTTCTGCAAACTGAACCTCATACAATTTAGCATAGTGCCCTTCTTTAATGTTTAGCAGCTCTTTGTGGGTTCCTTCTTCAACAATATGCCCCTGATCCATTACAATTATTTTATCTGCGTTTTTAACGGTAGCCAATCTGTGGGCAATGACTATTGAGGTTTTGTTCTTTGTGATGGTGTCAATTGCGCGCTGTATTACCTCTTCAGTATAGCTGTCTACAGAAGAAGTTGCTTCGTCTAAAACCAAAATAGCAGGCTCTGAAATATATGCTCTTAAAAAGGCTATCAACTGCCGTTGACCCGAGGAGAGCATCACACCACGTTCCTTGACATTGTAATCGTATCCTCCTGGAAGGGATTCAATAAAGTCATGCACACCAATTTGCTTGGAAGCTTTAATCACATCCGATTTGGTTAGTTCCGGATTGAAAAGCGTAATATTATTGAACAAACTGTCTGCAAAAAGAAAAACGTCTTGAAGTACTACGGAAACATGTTTTCTTAATACATTCAAATCATACTCGCGGATGGAATAGCCATCTATAGTGATTTCACCTGTATCAAATTCATAAAACCGAGAAAGCAGATTAATAATCGTAGATTTTCCAGCACCCGTGGCCCCTACAATAGCTACGGTTTCACCTGCTTTGATATCTAAGGAAAGACTATGCAAAACAGGCTCTCCTGGTAGATAAGAAAAGCCCAATTCTTTAAACTTGATGTGACCTGCAACTTGATCGGGCTTGAGCGTTCCCTTATTGGAAATTATACTCTCAGTTTCTAGGATACCGAAAATTCTTTCTGCTGCTACCATACCCATTTGTAGGGAATTAAATTTATCCGCAATTTGTCTGAGCGGTCTAAAGAGCATCTGCGACATTTGGATAAATAAGAAAATAGTTCCTAAAGAAACATCCCCTCCAGAAATCACATTTAATCCACCATACCAGACCAACAAACCGATGGTGACAGATGAAGAAATTTCTGCTACAGGAAAGAAAATGGAGTTAAACCAAACGGTTTTAAGCCAAGCCTTCTTATGCTTTTCGTTGATCTCTATAAAATTATTGTATTCGGTTTTTTCTCTGTGAAACAACTGGACTATTTTAATACCCGCAATGCGTTCTTGAACAAAGGAATTTAAATTAGCTACTTGCAAACGCACCTCCTCAAAAGCTTTTTTCATCGACTTTTGAAAAAGTCTCGTTGCGTAGAGAATAACAGGAAGCACAGAAAAGACTATTAAAGACAAACGCCAATCGACATAGAGCATGACCCCAATAACCAAAAACATCTTTAACAGGTCTGCTATAATCATAAACAAACCTTGAGAAAAAATACTGGCAATCGTCTCAATATCACTAACTGAACGGGTGACCAAACGTCCCACAGCAGTCTTATCAAAATAGGCCATTTTAAAATGAATGATTTTATCAAAGAGCTGTACGCGAAGGTCTTTTATCACTTTCTGTCCCAACCAATTAGCATAAAAAACAAAGAGAAATTGAAAAATAACCTCCAAAAGTAAAGTGATGAACATCAGGAATACAAAAAACAGCATTCCGTCGTAGTCCCTAGGTCTTATGTAGTCGTCCACTGTTACCTTTAGCAAATAGGGAGTCATTGTTGAAAATAACGAAAGTAGAATGGCTGTGATTAGAACAAAATAGTAGGTTGTCCGAAAGGGTTTGACAAAAACCATCAACTTACCAAATAACTTTACATCAAAAATTTTACCGCTTACTTTTGCCATAGATTAAATAAAAAGTTCTTTTGGATAGGTGATTTTGGTAAGGAACAAACCCTGTGCAGGTACAGAATAGCCTGCAGAAGAACGGTTTTTACTTTGTATAATTTGATGTAAGTCCTCCACTGTTTTTTTCTTCAATCCAATTTCAATAAGCGTACCGACAATAGCGCGTACCATATTGCGCAAAAACCGATTGGCTGTGATGGTAAAGGTATAACCCTTTTCTGAAACAGTCCATTGGGCGTGAGTAATTTGACACAAATAAGTCTTTACATCTGTTTTTGATTTAGAAAAACATTCAAAATCTTCGTATTCCATAAGCACTTTAGCGGCTTTATTCATCGCCTCAATATCCAGTTTTTGTCTCAGTTCGTAATGAAGCTCGTTTTCGAAGGGTGATTTTCTGTTAGAAATATGATATTCATAAGTTCTTGATAGCGCATCGAAGCGCGCATGTGCTGTTTGAGTAACTGTTTTTAAGGAATGAATTACTATGTCATGAGGTAAAAATTGATTCAATTGATGGACCAATTTAGTTTTTTCATCATACTTAAAATCATGTTCAAAATGAGCAAACATTTGTCGCGCATGAACTCCCGTATCGGTTCTCCCAGCAGCAGTCAAAGGAATGGGGGTCTTCAGGAGGGTTTCCAAAGCTTGTTCCATTACTTCTTGAACAGAAACTGCATTGGGCTGCCGTTGCCAGCCGTGATAATTTGTACCCGCATAAGAAAATTCAAGAAAAAAACGCACCGCTTCTTTAAAAGGCTAAAGATACTTTGAAATAATCGTAGCCACAATTTCTGTCCCGAAGATTTACAGATTCGTTCATATTCATTCTTTCTCTATATAATCTCCTAATAATGTTATAACTTCTTGAATTTCATTGGATTTATTTGATCTAAAAACATCCACCTTCAAGCTTCCTTTTTTTATTTGAATTAATTTTCCTTTTTCTAAAAAACTGACAATAGTAGATATTAAAAGGAATGAAAAGGTTATCAAATTATAAACACTTAAGGTTTCATATAAAAAATTAGAAATTATTACTCCCACACACACAAGCGCAATGACAAGATAAATCACATAAAGCCACGTTCCCTTTTTATGTATAATCTTGTCTATCTCTCTGTATTCGATTTTTCGAGGCGTGTGGTCCTTTTCTAGTTTGAAAGAAAAGTAATGATTGTAAAAAGAGAGACAGCCATTGCCTTTTGATGAACTTATTATCCGTTCTTTTGGTTCTGTAGATTCAAAATTATTCATGGGTTTTATACATTTGAGTACTTAAAGTTAAGCTTTTTGAAAAAAATACTTCTTCTTTCGGATACCCACGGTCATATCGATGAAAAAATTATTTCATACGTCAAGCAGTGCGATGAAGTATGGCACGCAGGTGATGTAGGTAAAACCGAAGTACTAGACTCCCTAGAATCACTAAAACCGCTCCGAGTGGTTTATGGAAATATAGATGGACATCAAGTACGCGCTAGAAGTGAGGAGGTACTGGCGTTTGTTTGTGAAGGGGTAAAAGTAGTTATGACTCATATTGCAGGGTATCCAGGAAAATACACTCCAAACGCAAGAACTTTAATTCAAAATCACCACCCTCAACTCTTCATTTGTGGGCATTCGCATATTCTTAAGGTACTGCGTGATAAAAAATCAAATCACATACACATGAATCCAGGTGCAGTAGGAATTTCTGGATTTCACAAGTTCAGAACGATTTTGCGCTTTGAATTGAATCAAGGGCAAATCAAAAATGTAGAAGCTATAGAATTAGGATTGCGTGGGAGCTTATCGAATACGGTCCACAGAACGGACTAGCGCTTCATCTTTTAATGTTGAACGACGCGCCATCCAAAGAAAAATTAAATGAACTATCGAACCTAAAACAACAGGGTAAGTAAGTGTTAATTGAGTGTTTAAAGCATAGGAATAACCATAAAAACCAATCAATGAAAGCTGAAAAAAGAGCAGTATAGCACATAATCGAACCTGTAACATTCTTTTTTTGAATAAAAATAAAACAACTGCGGAAAGAACAGGAGTAATAAGTAGCAGGAAATATTCAACGACAAAAGATGTTTCTTCTGTGTCCTGAGCATAAAAAAACAAAACCACTGAAGAAATAATTGTGATGAGTAAGTAAAGAGATTGTATGCGTTGAATCATCTTTTTTTTTACAAAATTAAGTTTTTTTTGAAAGTGGGTATTTTAAATAAAATTTGTAATATTGTCACACTTCAATACTTTTCTGCAATAAATCAATATTGCATCCTTTAATCACTTTATTTTCATGTACGAAATAGCTACTCTTAAAACAAAGAAATT
>VMCW01000006.1 GCA_008081175.1 Flavobacteriaceae bacterium | reverse complement strand
TTTCAATAACCGATGGAGCCCACATTGCTTGTTTAGCCCATTTAATCACAGAAGTGTCTAAAACACGGTTGTGTTTTTCCCAATGCACCAAATCTTTGGATGAAAAAGCATCCAAAAAGACTTGATCTTCATATTTAGCAGAAAAGGTAGGAAAGATCCAGTATTTATTTCCAAAGACAATTCCTTCAGGATCAGCATACCACCCATCTGCAATAGGGTTTTTTGAAGTTTTAACTGATTCGAGTTGTTTGTTATTCTGGCAAGAATATAAACACAGAACAAAGAGTATTGTCCCCCACTTTTTAACGCTCATAAAATCTTAAGTTTTAACAAAGTTAGGATAATTTAAAAATAAAGCTGATCTACATTGCTAATACAGGAACCACGCTTAAACCCAATAAATCCTTGACTATGACGATTTGTTTTTAGTAATCAGTAAGATACATAAATATAAATTATCAACGAATATCATGCTGCAATTTTGCTAGGATTGGATCAGCAAACACATTTCAAATCGTGAGAATTTATTCAGTAAATCAAGAATCTAGCAACCACTTTATTTTGTAATTTTGCACAAACCAAAAAGAAATCCTATGGCTTTTGATATTGAAATGATCAAGGCAGTTTACGCGCGCTTGGAAGAACGCGTAGAGGCAGCTAGAAAATTAACTGGCAGACCGTTAACCGCAGCAGAGAAAATTTTGTATGCCCATCTTTGGGATGGAACCTCAGATCGTGCTTTTGATCGAGGAAAAGATTATGTAGATTTTGCTCCAGACCGTATTGCTTGTCAGGACGCAACTGCACAAATGGCACTCTTGCAATTCATGCAAGCGGGAAAGGCGAAAGTTGCTGTGCCGACCACGGTTCACTGTGATCATTTGATTCAAGCCAAAACAGGGGCAGCGGAAGATTTAAAATCTGCTAACAGCACCTCTGCAGAAGTTTTTAACTTCCTAGAATCGGTATCGAATAAATACGGCATCGGATTTTGGAAACCAGGAGCAGGAATTATCCACCAGGTAGTCCTTGAAAACTATGCCTTTCCTGGAGGAATGATGATAGGAACAGATTCTCACACCGTAAACGCAGGAGGCCTAGGAATGGTTGCCATAGGGGTAGGTGGAGCAGATGCCGTAGATGTCATGGCGGATATGCCGTGGGAGTTAAAATTTCCAAAATTGATAGGAGTAAAACTCACAGGTAAATTAAACGGTTGGACGGCCCCTAAAGATGTAATTTTAAAAGTTGCAGGTATCCTAACCGTAAAAGGAGGGACAGGAGCGATTATCGAATACTTCGGAGAAGGAGCAGAAGCCATGTCTTGTACTGGAAAAGGAACAATTTGTAATATGGGAGCAGAGGTAGGCGCAACGACCTCTACCTTCGGATACGATGCCTCTATGGAGCGCTATCTACGTGCTACCGGTAGAGATGATGTAGCAGACGCAGCCAATACTGTAAAAGAACACCTTACCGCTGACCCTGAAGTATATCAAAACCCAGAACAATATTTTGACCAAGTGATCGAAATTGATCTGGACACGCTTAGTCCACACCTCAACGGCCCTTTTACTCCAGACCTGGCCACTCCTGTTGCAGAAATGTCTAAAGTTGCAAAGGAAAACGAATGGCCCCTAAAAGTAGAATGGGGATTGATCGGTTCTTGTACAAATTCCTCCTATGAAGACCTTTCTAGAGCCGCTTCCATTGCAAAACAAGCAGTAGAGAAAAAGCTGGTTACCAAGGCTGAATTTGGAATCAATCCAGGATCGGAACAAGTGCGCTACACGGCAGAGCGAGATGGATTACTTCAGATTTTTGAAGAGCTCGATGCAACTATTTTCACCAATGCTTGTGGTCCTTGTATTGGGCAATGGGCTCGCGAAGGTGCAGATAAACAAGAAAAAAACTCAATCATTCATTCCTTTAACCGCAACTTTTCAAAAAGAGCAGACGGAAACCCAAATACGCATGCCTTTGTAGCCTCTCCAGAAATGGTAGCTGCAGTTGCAATCTCTGGGCGTTTGGATTTCAATCCACTAACAGACACCTTAATTAACCAAGAAGGAGAAGAAGTTAAACTGGATCCACCAACAGGGATGGAACTACCTCCTAAAGGGTTTGATGTAGAAGACAACGGCTATCTCGCTCCTGTTGAAGACGGTTCTCAAGTGAAGGTTGAGGTAAAAGAAGATTCTGAACGCTTACAAATTTTAACACCTTTCGCTCCTTGGGATGGTGAAAATATAACAGGGGCAAAATTGTTGATCAAGG
Source organism: Flavobacteriaceae bacterium (assembly GCA_008081175.1). Taxonomy (GTDB): domain Bacteria; phylum Bacteroidota; class Bacteroidia; order Flavobacteriales; family Flavobacteriaceae; genus MS024-2A. Next base: position 4,241 of record VMCW01000006.1, on the reverse strand, counting down.
CTTTTGGAAAATGTACCACAGATCATATTTCTATGGCAGGGCCATGGCTGCGTTTTCGTGGTCATTTAGATAACATTTCGAACAACTGCCTCATAGGCGCAGTCAATGCCTTCAATCAAAAAACCAATTTTGTTAAAAATCAGCTGACAGGAGAATACGGCGGAGTACCAGACGTACAACGTCAATATAAAGCAGCGGGAATTGAAACCGTAGTGGTAGGAGACCACAACTACGGAGAAGGATCCTCCCGAGAACACGCTGCAATGGAACCTCGCTTTCTTGGAGTTAAAGTCGTTCTAGTTAAATCTTTTGCACGTATTCACGAAACCAACTTAAAAAAACAAGGGATGCTGGGCATTACTTTTGCTAACGAAGCAGATTACGACCTCATCCAAGAAGACGATACTTTTAACTTTGTAGATTTGAATGCGTTTGCTCCTGGGAAACCCTTGACTATTATCATTGATCACGCAGACGGTTCCCAAGACACGATTCAAGCAAATCATTCTTATAACGCACAGCAAATCGAGTGGTTTAAAGAGGGGTCAGCGCTTAATTTGATCAAAAAGCAAAACCGCGCTTAAGACGCAAAAGATCGATCTATTTACCGTAAAAGAACCTGTATTCCCAGAGGATATACAGGTTCTTTTTGCTTTAAAGAAAAAGGTGTAGCTTTGAAACAAAGCACATTTATGAGAATTCTATTTTTGATTTTTTTTGGGGCTCATCTTGCCTTGGGCCAATCCTATTTTACCGAACGCTATGAGCCTTTTCAAACAAAGATACCCGCTCCAGAAACTTTTTTGGAATACGAAATAGGGTCCCAACATACCCGACACGATCAAATTGTAAGTTATTTCCAAAGCTTGGCCACACAGTCAGACCGTGCTCAGATAAGTTTTTATGGTAAAACGCACGAAGGCAGAAAACTCACCATGCTCATTGTAAGCTCAAAAGAAAATTTAGCACAAATAGAAGCCATACAAAAAAAACATTTGGACTATGCCCAAGGGAAATTAGAAAAACAGCCAGACGTACCGGTAATCGTCAATTTGGCCTATAATGTTCACGGAAACGAACCCTCTTCTTCTGAAGCGGCTTTGTTGGCGGCCTACACACTTGTCGCCTCTGAAAATCCGCAAATACAATCATTTCGAGAAAATGCAATCATTTTTATCGACCCAACGATTAATCCAGACGGGAGAGACAGACATACCCAGTGGGCTAACAGCTACAAGGGATCTCCTTTGGTTTCAGACCCTCTCGACGCAGAACACAATGAAGCCTGGCCTAGGGGGAGAACCAACCATTATTGGTTTGATTTAAATCGCGATTGGCTCTTGGCCATCAATCCAGAAAGTCAAGGAAAATTAAATTGGTACCACCAGTGGTATCCCAATGTGGTAACAGATTTCCATGAAATGGGTAGCCAAAGCACTTATTTTTTCGAGCCCATGAAGGCCAATGGTTCTTTGGACCCCATCATGCCTAAAGAAAACTATACAGTACTTAATGAATTGTTTGCCGGTTATTTTTCAAAAAACTTGGACAGTTTAGGGTCCTTATATTTTACAAAAGAAGTTTTTGATGGTACATATCCAGGATACGGGTCTTCGTATCCTGATTTACAAGGAGGACTGGGCTTACTTTTTGAGCAGGCAAGCTCAAGAGGATTAAAACAAAAAACAGATTATGGATACATAACTTTCCCCTTTACCATTAGAAATCAGTATGTTTCCAGTTTGGCAACAGTTCAAGCAGCAGTAGAAAACAAAGCCCTACTACGAGACTATCAAAAAGTGTTTTTTGAAAGCGCACTAACTAGAAGTAAACAAAGCAAGATTAAAGCGTATGCGTTCACAGAACCTGATCGAAACAAAAGAAACGCCTTTCTTGATAAGCTCTATCGCCATCAGGTAAAAGTGATTACTACAGGAGAAAACAGCTACGCAGTTCCCACTGAACAACCACAGTATCGAATGGTACAGACTTTTTTCGAAACCTATGACAGCTATAGGGACAGCGTGTATTACGATGCTTCTGCGTGGTCCGTAGCAAACTTTTACAACATCAAGTACAAAGCGGTTACCAAACTTCCCAATAGTATAGCGGAAGAAACGACAACAAATACTCTTTTAGAACCACTCAAAAAGTCTAATTATGCTTATGTTGTAAATAGTACGGATTATAAGCTTCCTGCGCTCATATACTTTTTACAAGAAAAGGATCTCACAGTAGCTGCGGCTTATAAGCCTTTTTCGACAAAAGAAAAAGGAGCTTATGCCTTTGGCTCTTTAGTGATTCCGGTAGCTCCACAAAAGAAAAGTACGGATCAAATTTTTAATGTTTTAAAGCAGGCCCAAGCGCATTTTGAAGTTCAAATAGATGCTTTAACCACCGGTTATAATGTTTCTGGAATAGACTTAGGAAGCCGCTACATTCAGCCAGTCCAAAAACCAAAGGCGTTAATGCTTATAGGAGATGGAGTGAGTTCTTATGAAGCGGGTGAGGTGTGGCACCTCTTGGATACACGCGTAGGAATGCCGATTACTAAAGTGAGGCAATCTTCTTTGAATCAAATTCCATTGGAAAAGTACAACACCTTGGTGCTAGTATCGGGAAATTACAAATGGGAAGAAAAAACGATTCAGAAGTTAAAGACCTGGGTGGAACAAGGGAATACGATTATAGCACAGGGAACGGCAACCACAGCCCTTATAAAACACAAAATTATTCAGGAGCAGCTTGTGATTCAGCCCAAAGACAGTTTGAATAAAACCAGCCAAAAACCCTATGTAGATGCACCAGAAAACCTGGGAAGAGAACAATTGGGAGGCGTATTTGTTAAAGGGAATATGGATCTAACTCATCCCTTAGCTTTTGGTTATACCTCAAAAGCCATTAGTCTTTACAAAAACAACCTGGTTTGGTTACAGCCCAGCAAAAGCGAGTATGGAACTCCCGTTGTTTATGATAAAAATCCACATATAGATGGGTATATATCCAAAAAAATCAGAACGCAGTTCCTACCCAAAGCAGCACCAGTGATTGTGAGTAGTCTAGGTAAAGGAAGGGTGATCCTTTTTGCAGAAAACCCAAACTTTAGAGGAACAGCCTATGGTACAAATAGAATGTTTTTAAACGCCCTCTTTTTAGGAAGTGAAATGGGAGTTCCTAAATCAAGAAATTAGGGAGTCAAAAGTGTTTTTTTGTAGGTGACCGATTGTATTTTTTGTTTGGAAAAATATACCGGAAAATAGACGTCTTCTGCCCAATCTTTGTACAGATTGTCATAGAAGGGGCTTTCTGGGTCACCGGATTGTCCAGGAGCATTGGTACCTACAGCAGTGTCCCAGTCTCCTGTAGAAACAATCATGCGAAAGCTAGCACCACTACTTTGACGGTAATTGCTTCCTGTAGAGCCAGGGGTGTATCCATTCCCTCCACGGGGCAGGGGAGCTAAATTGAGTTGTTCTGCTGCAGCTGCATTGGCCACTGATCCTAGTGCGTGGGTCAGTGAGGTATGTTTGTTTGCCGCTTGACCGTACTGCCATTGGTTGGGATCTTCACCAAGGCGGTTTTTTAAGTCTGCAATGGCCGCTTGAAAAGTAGTCACCAAAAAGGCTTCTCTTTTTTTGGGTTCAGTAAATGGGCCTTCTAGCGTTTCGATCCAATCCAAAATCCGTTTCAACTGTAAAGAGGACAAATACGGTTTTACCTCATCTGGAATAAATTGCTCTTGAGCGTTTGCTAGGAGCTCCTTTTCCCAAGCAACGTAAATTGCTGCTGGAATGGAGTTGGGTTCCAAACGAAAATCCCATCCCAGAAGTTTATTTTTAAGTGCTTCTTCAAAAGGAGTAAAAGAAAGCGGTTTCAACAAGGGAATCAATGTTTGTGCAGGGAGTGAGGTTACATCTACCTGTAATGCTTTTTGGTCTTCAATGCTAAGATTGTTGTTCTTACTAAGCACCTCATCTATTCGATCTCCTCTGTAGGGATCAGACCAAGAATAACCGATGGCCTCCCAGTGGGGGTACTCTTTTGGAGTTACATTTTGATTGGCCGTGGCGAGATATCCTTTTTCAGGATTGACATCATGGGGCTTTTCCAGTATAGGCAAATACCCTTCCCATTCGAAACGACCATCTCCCGGGACAGGAACCAATCCACTAAAGTTTTTTCTAACGGGGGCGATTCCAACGGCTTGCCAACCAATAGTCCCTTTTTGATCCGCCCAGATC
>VMCW01000033.1 GCA_008081175.1 Flavobacteriaceae bacterium | reverse complement strand
GGTGGCTTGTGAAACCCTTGTAACTACTGGTCAAGTAATCCTTGCTGGCGAAGTCAAAAGCGCTACCTACCTAGATGTGCAAACTATTGCAAGAGAAACAATTAACAAAATTGGCTATACCAAAGGCGCCTATCAATTTAGCGGAGATTCTTGCGGAGTAGTATCACTTATTCACGAACAATCACAAGACATTAACCGCGGCGTAGATCGTGAAGAAAAAGAAGCTCAAGGAGCTGGAGATCAAGGAATTATGTTCGGATACGCCACAAATGAAACAGAATCTTTAATTCCTTTAGCTCTTGACTTGTCTCATAAGATTTTGATCGAACTGGCAGCATTGAGGAGAGAAAATAAAGAAATCACCTACTTACGCCCCGATTCTAAATCACAAGTTACTATTGAGTATGACGACAATAACAAACCCATACGTATTGATACAATTGTTGTTTCCACACAACACGATGATTTTGACACTGATGAAAAAGCGATGTTGGAACAAATTAAATCGGATGTGATACAGGTGCTTATTCCTCGAGTGGTTGACCAGTGTCCTCCAGAAATCCAAAAGTTATTTGGCAAGGACATAACCTATCATGTCAATCCTACAGGAAAGTTTGTCATTGGAGGACCGCACGGAGATACAGGCCTTACAGGTAGAAAAATTATAGTGGACACCTACGGCGGAAAAGGAGGTCACGGTGGAGGAGCCTTTAGTGGAAAAGACCCTAGTAAAGTTGATCGAAGTGCAGCTTATGCGGCACGACACATGGCTAAAAATCTAGTGGCTGCTGGAGTGGCAGACGAAATCCTTGTACAGTTGAGTTACGCCATTGGCGTGGTTGAACCAACTTCAATTTATATCAATACTTATGGTACTTCTAAAGTAAACCTCACCGATGCAGAAATAGCTATAAAGGCAGCAACTTTGTTTGACATGCGACCCTACGCGATTGAGCAACGACTCAAATTGAGAAATCCGATGTACCTAGAAACAGCTTCTTATGGACATATGGGGCGTCAGCCTCTGACAATTACTAAAACGTTTGAATCTCCTTACAACGGAAAAGTATCGAAGGAAGTAGAGCTTTTCACTTGGGAAAAATTAGATTATTTACAATCCATAAAAAAAGAATTTCAATTATGAGTACACAACTCGCAACACAAGCATTACATGCAGGGCATGATGCAAAAAAAACTCAGGGAACACAAGCAGTTCCTATTTATCAAACAACCTCTTATGTGTTTAATAATTCAGATCACGCTGCTAATTTGTTTTCACTAGCAGAGTCTGGCTTTATTTATACAAGGCTCAACAATCCAACCAATGATGTATTGGAGCAACGTTTGGCAGCCCTTGAAGGTGGAGTGGCTGCGGTGGCTACAGCTTCTGGAACAGCAGCCATTGCTACCAGCCTGATGACCATCCTAAGAACAGGAGATCATATAGTTGCCTCCAATAGTTTGTATGGTGGTACCTACAATCTCCTGGCAAATACTCTTCCTCGATTTGGCATTACTTCGACTTTTGTCAATCCAGACGATCCCACTGAATTTTCAAAAGCAGTTCAATCCAACACCCGAGCATTTTTTGCAGAATCTCTAGGAAATCCTAAGTTGGACGTACTGGATCTCAAAGCAATTGCAGCTGCAGCGAAAAGCGCTAAAGTCCCTTTTATTGTAGACAATACCGTAGCTTCACCTGCCTTGTTAAACCCGATTGAACACGGTGCCAATATTGTAATACACTCCTTAACGAAATACCTTACAGGAAATGGAACTACCCTAGGAGGTGTGATCATAGATGCAGGTACCTTTGATTGGGGTAATGGAAATTTTCCTGAATTCACTGAACCCAATCCTAGTTACCACGGGCTGAATTATCACGAGGCACTAGGAAATCTTGCGTTTATTGCCAAAGTACGCATCGAGGGCTTACGAGATTTGGGGAGCGCCCCCAGTCCTTTTAATAGTTTTCAAACCATACAAGGTGTTGAAACGCTCGATATACGAATGAAAAAACATTCAGAAAATGCGTTGAAATTAGCCGCATGGCTGTCTACCCGAGATGAGGTGGCCTGGGTGAATTATCCCGGTCTTAAAACTTCAAAATACAATGCCTTGGCTCAGCAATACCTCCCAAAAGGACAAAGTGGGATCGTGACTTTTGGATTGAAAAAAGGGTATGAGGCTGCTAAAAAAGTAGCGGATACAACGCAGTTATTTTCCCTATTGGCGAATATTGGAGATACCAAGTCCTTGATTATACATCCTGCAAGTACTACCCATCAACAGTTGGATGAAGCAGCTCAAAAAACTACGGGAGTAACTCAAGATTTGATCCGGCTTTCTGTTGGATTAGAAGATATCAATGACCTTATGAATGATTTGGAGTCTGCCTTTGGACAGATTTAGGACCTATGTCAATGATCAAAACGATTTCAATATCCAATTTTAAAACACATTCAGGTGTTGTTTTCCCTAATTTCGATTTGCATTATCAGTATTTTGGTCGGGAAATAGGAACTGCACCTGTTGTGTTGGTGAATCATTCACTCACCGGTGACGCTCAACTCACAGGAAAGGGTGGATGGTGGAATGAAATCATTGGTCCTGACAAAACGATTGACACAGCGACATACACTGTTTTAGGTTTTAATATACCTGGCAATGGAACTTTAGAGCAGACTTTTTCAAATCCTGAAGTCTTTCATGCAGGGGATATTGCTTCTTTATTTTTATTAGGTCTAGAGACTTTGGGAATTGAAAAATTGTATGCTTTAATAGGAGGTTCAATAGGAGGAGGTATTGCTTGGGAAATGATCGCCTTGGCACCCAACATAACAAAATATTTGATTCCTGTTGCAGCAGATTGGAAAGCAAACGATTGGATTATTGCGAATACCTTTCTGCAGAAACGTATTTTACAAAATTCAAAGCAACCTCTTGAAGATGCACGAATTCATGCCATGTTAACCTACCGTACTCCCCAATCTTTCGATTTTCGTTTTGGTAGAACAACAAATCAAGAAATGGGGATGTACAATATCGAAAGTTGGCTACTTTACCACGGCGATAAGCTAGCAAAACGTTTTAAGTTTGAGTCCTATCTAATGATGAACCACCTCTTGTCAACAATCAATATCGAAAGATCTGGGTATAGTGTAGAAGAAATCATAAAAAACATCACTGCGGAAATTCACTTGATAGCGATTGATAGCGACTTGTTTTTTACTCCTACAGAAGACAAAAAAACAATGGAGAGGTGTAAACCTTTTAAAAAAGAACTCTACTATCACGAACTGAGTTCGCTACACGGACATGATGCCTTTCTTATTGAAAATGAAGCAATGGCTCAAATTTTATCTAAACTTTTCTAAAACATAGACCTTATGAATGTATCACTAGAACGAATAAACGACGATTATCTTTTTGAAGTTACCAATGCCAACGGAATGAGTATAAGGTTGGATAATAAATCAAAGACAACTGGAGAGGTTCAGGGGGTGAGCCCTATGGAGTTACTTCTTATGGGTATTGCGGGATGTAGTAGTATCGATATCGTAGCGATACTCAATAAACAAAAAATTAATCCAAAGGTGTTGAAGATGGAGGTACAGGGGCATCGTCATGAAAATGAAGTACCTGCCTTGTTTTATCAAATTGATCTTCGCATTTATCTAGAAGGCGATTTTTCTCCTGAAAAGGCAAAGCGAGCGGCACAACTTTCATTTGATAAATACTGCTCGGTTTCCAAAACTTTAGAGCATACAGCTAAAATTAACCATCAAGTCTTTCTAAATGGAGTAGAGGTATGAAAACTAAATTTGAAACCAAAGCCATTCGCACACAAATGGAGCGCTCTTCTTTCCAGGAGCACTCCACACCTTTGCACTTGACTTCAAGTTTTGTATTTGAAGATGCAGAAGATATGCGTGCTTCTTTTACAGAAGAAAAACAACGCAACATCTACAGTAGGTTTTCTAATCCAAATACTTCTGAATTCATTCAAAAAGTCTGTGAAATGGAGGGAGCAGAGGATGGAGTAGCCTTTGCCAGTGGCATGGGGGCCGTGTTTGGTACTTTTGCAACTTTTTTAGAAGCTGGAGACCATGTGCTTTCTGCTCGGGCCATTTTTGGTTCTACCCACACCTTATTTACGAACTATTTTCCAAAATGGAATATTCAAACCACCTATTTTGATACAGACCAATTGGATGCTGTAGAAACTGCAATACAGAAAAACACCAAATGTATCTACGTAGAGTCTCCCACTAACCCAGGAGTAGAAGTGATCGACTTAGAAAAACTGGGTAGAATAGCAAAAAAACACAAGTTACTTTTTATTGTTGATAACTGCTTTGCCACACCTTATCTTCAAAATCCTATTGATTTTGGTGCAGATTTGGTAATCCATTCCGCTACAAAACTTATGGATGGACAAGGACGTGTGTTGGGAGGAATTACTGTAGGCAAAAAAGATCTTATCCGGCAGCTGTATCTTTTTGCAAGAAATACAGGAGCATCTCTGTCTCCCTTCAATGCTTGGATTTTATCTAAAAGCTTGGAGACCTTGGCAGTACGAGTAGACCGTCATTGTGAAAGCGCTCTAGAGTTAGCAAAAAGACTAGAAGCACATCCAGAGATCAAATGGGTAAAATATCCCTTTCTACCCTCACACCCACAACATGAACTTGCAAAAAAACAAATGAAACAAGGAGGGTCGATAGTCTCTTTTGAATTGAAGGGAGGGTTAAAAGCAGGAAAAACCTTTATTGATGCTATTCAACTGTGTTCTCGCTCAGCCAATTTAGGGGATTCGAGAACGATTGTAACCCATCCTGCTTCAACAACACACAGTAAACTTTCCAAAGAGGCTCAGTTAGCCGTTGGGATTACAGGAGGGATGATTCGTTTATCAGTTGGATTAGAACACGTTGAAGATCTTTGGGAAGATATTCAAAACGCCTTAAAAAAATAAAATGAGTATCACAAAAGACCTCAAAGAGCGGATATTGATTTTGGACGGTGCTATGGGTACCATGATTCAAAATTTTCAACTAGAAGAAAACGATTTTAGAGGCTCGCGCTTTAAAGATCATCCTTGCTCCTTGAAGGGTAATAATGACCTGCTCTCTCTTACCCAACCTGAAATCATCAAGAAAATTCACATGACTTATTTAGAAGCAGGTGCAGATCTTATTGAAACCAATACATTTTCTTCAACTTCAATAGGTATGGCTGATTATCAAATGGAGGACTTAGCCTATGAATTAAATTACGAGAGTGCAAAAATTGCCAAAGAAGTAGCAGATGAGTTTACTGCCAAAACACCCCATCAAAAACGTTATGTTGCAGGCTCTATAGGTCCAACCAACAAAACAGCTAGTATGTCCCCAGACGTCAACGACCCGGGCTACAGGGCAGTTACTTTTGATGAGCTCGTTAAGGCATATCGAGAACAGGTCCTTGGATTGATAGCTGGAGGTGCGGATGTCCTTTTAATAGAAACTATTTTTGACACACTCAATGCCAAGGCGGCCCTTCTTGCAACAGAGGAGGTTCGCATAGAAAAACAAATCGATATCCCCATAATGATAAGTGGAACCATTACAGATGCAAGCGGGAGAACACTTTCAGGGCAGACGGTTGAGGCCTTTCGGATTTCATTGAGCCACATCCCGGTCTTGAGTTTAGGATTCAACTGCGCACTAGGGGCAGATCAACTATTGCCCTATGTCAAGCGGCTTTCTGAACAAAGTGAGGCTTTTATTTCAGCTCATCCCAATGCAGGTCTTCCCAATACATTTGGTGCTTATGATCAGTCTCCAGAAGAAATGCAAGAACTCATAGAGGAGTATTTAAAGCAAAATGTAGTTAACATTATCGGTGGGTGTTGCGGGACTACTCCTGAACACATTCGTTTGATAGCAGAAGTGGCAAAAAAATACCCTCCACGGATTCCTAAAGTTCTTGAATATGAGTAAGAAAAAACCTTTATTCCTATCAGGTCTGGAACCACTAGTCATTACTGAAGATACGAACTTCGTCAATGTTGGCGAACGTACCAATGTAACAGGGTCAAGAAAATTCCTGCGGTTAATTGAAAATCAGAATTACGATGAAGCAATAGAAATAGCTCGGGAACAAGTAATTGGTGGTGCTCAAATCATCGACGTCAATATGGATGAAGGAATGATTGATGGAGTAAAAGCCATGACTACCTTCTTGAATCTTATCGCCGCTGAGCCCGATATTGCTCGTGTTCCTGTTATGATAGATAGTTCCAAGTGGGAAATTATTGAAGCTGGATTGAAAGTGGTTCAAGGGAAGGGAATAGTAAATTCAATCAGTCTTAAAGAGGGGGAAGAAAATTTTATTTCTCAGGCTCAAACCATAAAGAAATACGGAGCCGCAGTAATTGTAATGGCCTTTGATGAAAAGGGTCAGGCAGATACTTTAGACCGCCGTATTACTATTTGTGAACGGTCCTATACTATTTTGGTAAATCAAGTGAAGTTCCCACCCGAGGATATCATCTTTGATCCCAATATTTGGCCTGGGGCCACAGGTATGGAAGAGCA
>VMCW01000087.1 GCA_008081175.1 Flavobacteriaceae bacterium | reverse complement strand
TCAAAAATCTTAAGAAAAGCTTCAAAAAATTGGGACGGAGGTTATGCTATGGCAGGGTTATTAGGTCATGGCGATTCATTTGTGTTACGCGACCCTGTAGGGATACGACCCGTATATTATTATTCCGATGATGAATTGGTTGTTGTCGCATCAGAACGCCCCGCAATACAAACAGTATTTAATATCCCCTATGAAAAAATAGAAGAGCTCGAACCTGGTCATGCGTTAATTACCAAGCGTACAGGGGTTACAAATATTGAACAAATCTTAGAACCTAAAGAGAAAAAAGCATGCTCTTTTGAACGTATCTATTTTTCAAGAGGAGGAGACTCAGAAATCTACCAAGAGCGAAAAAACTTAGGAAAAGCTCTTTTTCCCTTGGTACACAAATCCATTCAGGGAGATTTAGAAAACACGGTTTTTTCATTTATTCCCAATACTGCTGAAACTTCTTTTTATGGTATGATTGGTGCAGTACAAGATTATGTTCGAGAGCTTTTAAAGAAAGAATTGACCAAATCCAAGACTCCCGATTTGAAAGCAATTACTAAAATGCTGAACCTGAAACCAAGAATTGAAAAAATTGCAATCAAAGATGCTAAACTGAGAACGTTTATCACCGAGGACAGTGATCGGGATGATTTAGTGGCCCACGTTTACGATATTACCTATGGTGTAGTTCGCCCTGAAGATCATTTGGTTATTATAGACGACAGCATAGTTCGAGGGACAACGCTTCAAAAAAGTATTTTACAAATGCTCGATCGGTTGGGACCCAAAAAAATAATTGTTGTTTCAAGTGCTCCTCAAATACGCTATCCAGATTGTTATGGAATAGACATGGCAAAAATAGAGGAATTCATCGCTTTTAGAGCTGCTTTGGCACTTCACGAGGATCGAGGAAATAAAGAAAAAATCATTCAAGAAGTCTATCAAAATTGTTTAAAAAGTGTCAACGAAGGTCAAGAAGCTCCTCCCAATTATGTGAAAGCCATTTACGACTCTTTTACTGATATAGAAATTTCTCAAAAGATTGCTCAAATCTTAAAACTGAAAAATATCAAAGCGGAAGTGGAGGTTATTTTCCAAACGGTCGATGGGCTTCATAAAGCCTGCCCAAAGAATTTAGGAGATTGGTATTTCACAGGAGATTATCCAACACCTGGGGGCTGTAGGGTTGTCAATCAAGCCTTCATTAACTTTGTCGAGAAGAACAACAAAAGAGCGTATTAAAATTTTAAGAATAAAAAAGGGGCTCATGAGCCCCTTTTTATTACTCTAAAAGAAATTTTATACTCCAAGAGTGTATAATTCTTCTACCTTTTTCCAGTCGATTACATTAAAGAAAGCTTCTATATAATCCGGACGTCGATTTTGGTAGTTGAGGTAATAGGCATGTTCCCATACATCAATGCCTAAAATAGGGGTCCCTCCACATCCTATACCAGGCATAAGCGGGTTATCTTGATTGGCAGTAGCACAGACGTCTACACTACCGTTCTTATGAACACATAGCCAGGCCCAACCTGAACCAAATTGTGTAGCAGCCGCTTTAGCAAAGGCAGTCTTAAAATCCTCAAAAGAACCAAAAGCAGAAGCTATTGCTGACCCTAAAGCTCCATCAGGTGTGCCCCCTCCATTTGGTGACATGATATTCCAAAACAAACGGTGGTTGTAAAATCCTCCACCATTGTTGCGAACCGCTTTGTTTTCCATGTCTAATCCTTTTAGAATTTCTTCTATAGACTGGTCATCCATTGGAGTATCAGCAATTGCATTATTTAAGTTTGTGGTATATCCGTTGTGGTGTTTGCTGTGGTGTATTTCCATGGTACGCGCATCAATATGGGGTTCTAATGCATCGTAAGCATACGTTAAAGAAGGTAATTCAAAAGCCATAGTTTTTGTTTTAAGTTTAGGCAAAATTAAAATTTCTTTTGGCAATCCTGTACTAAGTTTTCAAAAGCCTTACATTTAGTAGTCGATTTTAACACTTTGCCACAAACAAATTTTCATATCATCAACGCTTCTGCTGGATCGGGAAAAACCTACACCCTAGTTTTAGCGTATCTTAAAAAAATTCTAGCGGACCACAATCCTAGAGCTTTTCGACATGTATTGGCGCTCACTTTTACCAACAAAGCTGTAAATGAGATGAAAGAGCGCATTGTTGAAGCCTTATTATCTCTTGCACACTATAAAGCCCCTTCAGACATGGTGAAAAAACTAAAAGATGAATTAACCATAACTGAGAAAGAGTTGGCCCTACGTGCAGATCAAAGATTGCGCGTGATTCTTATGGAATATGGGAGTTTTGATGTCATCACCTTAGACAAATTTACCCATCGTCTGATTCGAACTTTTGCAAGAGAGTTTCAATGGTCTTCAAATTTTGAAGTCGCTTTAGATTCTAAAATTCTTTTGGAAGAAACGGTACTTTCTATCATTGAAGAAGTGGGAGTAGATCCTGTACTTTCTAAAACACTCTTGGCTTTTAGTTTGGAGAAAGTAAGAATTGGAAAAGACTGGGATGTACAACAAGATTTGGACGAATTTGCTGCCCTATTGCTAAACGAAAACGACCGCAAACCGATAAGCGATTTAAAAGACAAAGATTTTGAGGAATTTTATGAGGACAAACAGTTGTTGTTTGAAGAAAGAAATAAAACTCAAAAAGAGGCAATTCAAAGTGCTGAAACAGCCTTACGGTTTTTAAAAGATCAAGGTTTAAATGAAGAGGATTTTAAGTCACAGCTTGTACATAAACATTTTTATAAGGTGCAGCAGTGTATTTTCGAAAAGCTTTATGAAAATCAATTAGAGGCTGCTCTAAATGGGGATAAACCTTTATACAATAAGAGCCTATCAGAGGATAAAAAGAAACATATTGATGGTGTACAAGAGCAACTACGTTCTCATTTTTACCATATAAAAAAACTTGTTGGAAAGTATCAAGTTTTGGAGCGAACACTCAAAACTTGGGTTCCTAGAATGCTTTTACAGTTGATAGAACAACGATTGGAACAGCTCCAAAAGGAAAAAGACATACGATTACTCGGAGAGTTTAATAAAAAAATAAGTCAGCTGGTTCGAGACGAACCAGCACCCTTTATTTATGAACGTTTAGGAACCCGCTACCAGCATTATTTTCTAGATGAGTTTCAGGACACTTCAAAAGTTCAATGGACCAATCTCACTCCCTTGATTGCAAATGCTTTGGAAAGCGAATCTCTAGAGGGAGGAAAAGGGTCACTTCTCCTAGTGGGAGATCCAAAGCAGGCTATTTACGGATGGAGAGGAGGGGATATGGATCAGTTCATTCATTTAACAAATCAATCGAAAAACCCTTTTCAAGTTGTAGCCCAAAAGGCTTCTTTAGGGACTAACTACCGTTCGGGAGGAGAGATTGTATCCTTTAACAATGGTTTTTTTTCTTTTTTGTCTCATCAGTTTAAAAGAGAAGATTATAAAAATATTTATGGAAAAGGGAGCCAACAAACACCTAACAATCAGGGAGGATATGTCTGTTTAGAGGCGATTCCGAAGGGGACAAAAGAGGAGACAACACCCCACTACGTTTCTAAAACTCTTGCTGCAGTGGAAAAATTAATTGCAGCGGGATATGCAACAAGTGAACTCGCCATCTTGGTACGTAAAAAGGAGCAAGCGGGCGCCATTGGCATGGCACTTATATCCAAAGAATTTGAAGTCATCTCCTCAGAATCACTTCAAGTTTCAAAGTCTAAAAAAGTACAAGTCTTAATCTCTTTTTTAAACCTTTCAATAAATCCAGACAAAAGCGAGCTTCACAAGGATCTCCTTGATGAATTTTGGGAGATACAAAATAGAGATTTTAAGGAATATCACAGCTTTGCAGTAGCTTTTCTAAATGCAAAAACAACTGATTTTTTAACACAATTACAAAAGGTTTTTGATTTTAAAATAGAATTTGAATCACTTCAATCAATGCCTGTTTCAGAGGCTGTGGATTATCTGTTAATGTGTCTTTCTTTTTTAGATTCTAAAGACGCCTACATTCAAGCATTTTTGGAGGATGTATTTGAATTTTCAAAAGCATCTAATTCTTCCATTTTTTCGTATTTAAAGCATTGGGAACAGCAGGAAGAAAAGCTACGTATTGCAACCCCAGAAGCTTCAGAAGCAATAAAACTCATGACCATACATCAAGCTAAAGGTCTAGAGTTCAAAGCCGTTATAGTGCCTTTTATGGATACCCCTATACAGCCAGTAAAAACCTATAAAATTTGGTATCCATTTAAAGATGAACCATTAAAAAAGCTCAAGTGGGGATGGTTTAATTTTTCGAAGGAGCTCAAACATTTTGGAACTTTGGGAGCAGAATTGTATGAATCTAGTCGTTTAGCACATCAGTTAGATGCTTTTAACGTGTTATATGTAGCTCTTACAAGGGCTTCGGAGGTGTTGCATATTATCACGCAAGAGGCAGAAGTTGGTAAAGACTCCTATGCACAATTTTTTAGTTCTTATGCGGAGGTATTGAATCACAAACTAACCGTTGACCTTCCTTTTGAAAAGGGAGATTTTTCCAAAAACCGTAAAAAGACAAAAGAAAAGGTTCTGGAAACTGTTGAAAGTATTGTTCCCACACTAGGAGTTACTACTTTTTGGAAAGAGAGGTTGGTTCCAGAAATTCAAAAGAATTCGAGCTCTTCTGATGCTCAAAAACAGGGAAATTTGACGCATGAACTTTTGGCAAAAGTAATTCGTTCACAAGAGGTCTCAGAAGTCATTGAAAACGCAGTTAGAGATGAGATCTTAACAGAAAAGGACAAAGAGATTTTAGAGGAGAAAATTTGGAAAGTGGTGAATCATCCTCAATTAAAACCTTTTTTTAATGGAGAAGATCGTGTTTTATGCGAACAGGATTTATTGGTTCCTAAGGGGCCTACACTGCGTCCTGATCGAATAAATTTTTCAAATTCTGGGACAGTGAGTATATTGGATTATAAAACAGGAAAACCCAAAGAAGAGGATAAAAAACAAATACTTACTTATGCTGAAGTGTTAAAAACCATGGGATACAAATCCATCCACCCATACCTCGTTTATCTAAATCCCGAGATTCTAGTTGTAAAAACGAATTGATTTATAAATTATTTTTATCTTTAATCGTTGTTTTAACTACCCTAAATCACTGACCAACCAAACCCTACTTATTTCCTATGTTTTCTTTTTTTACCAAAAACACCTTTTCAAAAGGAGGTACATTTACTTTATTTTTAATTTTATTTTTATTTATACAAATACACTGCAAGCTCAGACTGAAGAAATTCCTTGGCAGTTTTTTGTTGGTATTAACGCTGTTGATACGTATCCTACCGGTGCTTCTGGCTCTGGAGCTTTTTTGGAAGAGTATGCAAATTTAAATCATTGGAATATAACACCATACCCATCTGTAATTGGAGTTAAAAAATACATGGGTGCAGGATTTTCTTTTGGAACTCGTTTCAGCTTTAATTCCATTAAAAAATACGGAGCCCTTTCTGCCTCAGACAACTATTATAATATTGATGGTATAGTCTCGTATAATCTCAATTCACTTTTTGGAGGTCAAACTTTAAAACCTTTTTTGGAATTAGGAGGAGGTTACGCCCTCTTTGATGAGCAAGGTGCGGGATATTTCAATTTAGGTGCCGGATTGGAATTTTGGCTGGGAGAAAACATAAAAACCGCCTTAATTTTAGAAACAATATATAAAAATGCAGGAGAAACCTATGGCGTAAAGCACTTCCCGTATTTCGAGCAAAGGGTATGGAGAAACACGCCCAGCTGAAGAAAATACAACTAAAGAAGGAAGAGAGAAAAACAGAAGAGTAACATTTAAAGTGCAACGATAAATAATTGATTTAACTAAAATAAACCTCTTTAGCTTGACCTGATTTTTTACTTTTAAGGATGCAAACTTTTTTAGACGGTGTTGCCGAAAGAATTGTTGCCTCTTCGCACAGTATGGATCAGGTCAAGATTATTGTACCTAGTGTCCGGGCAATTCATTATTTGAAGGAATCGTTTAAAAAGGTTATAGATCAACCTTTGATAGCACCAGAGATCATCAGCATTTCAGAATTTATAAAGGCACTTTCTGGAATAAATACCACCTCAAAGATTGATTTACTTTACATTTTTTACCAAGTATATCAAAACCAAACCCCAAAAAATGAATGGGATTCTTTCGATCAATTCTTGAGTTGGGCACCAACGCTTCTGAGTGAATTTAATGAAGTTGATACCCAATTGGTTAAAGCACAAGAACTCTTTGACTATATGAGTGCTTTAGGTAGTTTGGAACATTGGGGTGCAAAGGAAAAAGGAAGTTTAAGCTCTCGTCATTTTAGGCTACAAGAAAAGGCTTTTAACTATTACAATAAACTGTATAAGAGTTTGCTATCACAACAAAAAGGCTATCAAGGCTTACAGATGAGAGAGGCGGTAAAAAACTTGACTTTTTACTTGCAGCAAGACCTTCCCCATCATTTTTTTGTTGGTTTTAACGCCCTTACAGAAGCAGAAGCTACCCTAGTACAGGAACTGATTGCTGAAGATAAGGGAGAGGTAATATGGGATTTAGACCACAGTTTTTATGAAGATCCTTATCATACTGCGGGTCATT
>VMCW01000030.1 GCA_008081175.1 Flavobacteriaceae bacterium | reverse complement strand
GTGGGCGCTGAGGGATTCGAACCCCCGACCCCCTCGGTGTAAACGAGGTGCTCTGAACCAACTGAGCTAAGCGCCCTAAATTTGTAAGGGTCAGCAAAGATAAAATTTATACAGTAATTCCAAATTATATTTTATTTAAAATTTTAACTTTTTAATTGCTCCAATATCTCTGCAACAACAAAGGTACTCCCTGTCACCAGAACAATGTCTTCTTTAGCTGCATCAGAGAGTGCTTTTGTGTATGCCTCTGCAATCGAATTCTTAAAGGTAATTTGAAACGAGGTGTTTTGAAGTGTTTCTTTTAAATCTTGAAGAGGGATTGCACGTTCCAAGGCGGGACTACTGAGATAAAAGTTTGTATGTAGAGGAAAAAGAGCAAGTAATTCTTTTACCTCTCGACCTTGTAAAAAACCCATAACTAAATGGAGTTTATTATAATTCAATCCTTTGATTTGATCTGCTATACTGCTTAAGCCCTCATTATTATGTGCCACGTCTAGAATGACTTCAGGAAAGTTCCCTACCTTTTGCCAACGTCCAATGAGCTTTGTATTGCCTACAACATTGTTCAACCCTTTTCTAATGGCTAGAGAATCCAATTTTAGCTCGGGTATATTATTGAGTGCCGCTACTGCAGTTTTTATATTGTGCGTTTGATACCCTCCCTTTAAGTCACATTCAAAGGGCTCGGTATATTCCTCCGCATAAACGAGTGATGCCCTCTTGCTTTGAGCTACAGACTCAAATACCGTTTGAGTTTTCGGGTCTTTCTCTCCTATTACAACACCAATCCCCTCTTTAATAATCCCTGCTTTCTCTTGAGCAATTTTTTGATGGGTATCTCCCAAAAACTGGGTATGATCCAGCCCAATGTTGGTAATGACAGCCAGTTCAGGGCGGATAATATTGGTAGCATCAAGTCGTCCTCCCATACCCACTTCAATTACAGCATAATCGATTTGAGCTTTTTTAAAATACCAAAAGGCAAGTCCTACTGTCATTTCAAAAAAAGAAAGTTTATTTATGTCAAAAAACGGCTTGTACTTTGAAATAAAATCGACGACTTCTTTTTTAGGTATTTCTATACCATTGACTTTTATGCGCTCTCTAAAATCCAATAAGTGAGGAGAGCTGTAAAGCCCCGTTTTAAAACCTGCTGTTTGAAGCACTGAAGCGATCATATGAGAAGTAGACCCTTTTCCGTTGGTTCCACCCACATGAATACTTTTAAATGCCCTATGAGGATCCCCCAAGTGTTTTACTAAAGCGTTCATAGCCTCCAGTCCTGGTCGGTAGGCAGCAGCTCCTTTCCGTTGATACATCGGAAGCTGGGAATACATCCATTCTATGGTCTCATGGTAGGTCGTCAACGTTTATTCTCCAAGTTTAAATTGAATTACAACAAAACCGATTTGTTGTTCAGGAGCCTTGTTGTCAGGATACCATTTGTGTAACAATGCGGTTTCTTTTGCAGGAGTGAGCAGACAAGGATGGGTATTGGTACTCCCTTTAACTCCTGGTTCGGCTGTGATTACATCTCCTTGTTTATTTACAGTAATTCTGACTACTACAGTACCCTCTTGATTACATTCTTGAACTACTTTCCCGTTGGATTGTAAATTTCTACCATTCAGTCCATAGCCTTTACTTATCCCCCCTAAACCGGCGTTATTATAATAACTACTCGCATACGGACTTCCCTCTTCTTTCCCTTTGTCTCCGCTTTCCATGTCTTCACCCTGTCCTTGCGTTCCCTCTGCTTTTTGAGAAGTGTTTTTCACTAAATTGGAAACAACACTTTTGGTGACTTCAGACACCTGAGGCTCTATTTTTTTTGGAGGTGTTTCTTTTTTTTCTTCAGTAGAGGTCGTACTTTTTATGGTATTCTTTTTTTTTGGTAAACTTACTGTAGATTCTTTCTCAGAGAGAATAGGTTCTGAAGAAGGTGTTTTTTGAGGTTGTGGAATGTCTTTAGGAGTTGATTTTTCGGTTTTTGTTGGGTTTTCGTTTGGAGTGGAAGTTGCTGCAACAACTTTTTGGGGCTGTACCTCTCCACTTCCCAACGCTGAAGTACCAAAATTGACTTCTACACCATAACTAACTGGGGGGTCGTAATAGGTTAATCCCAGTACAAAAAAGAACAACAACAATAATATTGCTGTAAGCAGGGTCAATCCAGCTGACTTTTTTTTATGTGGTGTATCTAAAAATTTCATCGTGTTTCCTTAGGGGGTATCAACCGCCAAAACTACTTTAATACCGTTTTTATTAGCAATATTCATAACATAAACCACTTCGTCTATGGGAACTTTTTTTTCTGTTCTCAATACGATAGAGGGAGTCTTCTTTCCAGAAAGAGCTTCAATCAATTGCGCTTGTAGCATTCTTTTGGTTATTCGGTTTTCATTGAGGTAAAATTGACTGGAATTGGTGATGGTTACCGCTATAGTGTTGCGGTTTTCAGTCTTTCCCTCAGCTTGAGGAAGTTTTACATCTATGGTGTTCAGTTGCTTGGCCAAGGTTGAAGCAATCATAAAAAAAATGAGCAACAAAAAAACCACATCTGTCATGGAAGACATATTAAATTCCGGACGAATCTGATTTCTTCCCTTGAGTTTCATCTTAAGCGGGTTCGTTTAGCAAATCTAAAAACTCAAGGCTGGTAGCCTCCATTAGATAAACCGCTTTATTGGTTTTAACCACCAGATGGTTATAGCTAATGTAACCTAAAATACCTACAATAAGCCCCGCTACTGTAGTGGTCATAGCAGTGTAAAGACCATCTGCTAATAATTGCATATCAATATTACCCCCTGCATTTGATATTTCAAAAATTGAAAGAATCATACCAATCACGGTTCCTAAAAACCCCAACATGGGAGCAGCTCCCGAGATAGTCGCCAATACACTAATATTCTTTTCTAATTGATATACCTCTAAGCGTCCCGCATTTTCAATGGCTGTGTTAATGTCTTCTAAAGGCCTTCCTATACGAGTCAACCCCTTAGCTACTAGTCTCGATACCGGTATGTTTTCTTGTAAACACAATTGCTGTGCTCCATCTACTTTACCTTGCACAACAAAGGAACGAATTTGTGACATAAACGTTGGGGGGACCTTCACCGCTGCCCGAATTGCAAAAAGACGCTCAAAGTAAATGTATACAACCATAAGCAAGAGTATACACAGCACCCCTATAATCAATTGGCCACCTAAACCACCGTTTTGAATCAACTCAATCAGTGAAAGGGTTTTCTCTGTTTGTAATGGGGCAGGGTCTTGAATATTTAGAAAGAGCATAAAGTCTTTGTTTTACATTACAACGTAAAAGGAATCAAAAAATTCTTTTTAGCGAATTAAAATAAAAAGTCTCGCATCGCAACAAAAACTATAAATCCGCCTAAAAATCCTGCAAATGCAAGCCATGCGATTTTTTTTAGGTACCAGAAAAAATCAATTTTTTCCATTCCCATAGCAACCACACCTGCAGCAGAACCAATAATTAGCATACTACCACCAGTACCTGCAGAATATGCGATTAAATGCCAAACTGGATCGTCTGTGGATAGGGAAAACATTCCCATACTGGCAGCTACAAGAGGAACATTATCGATTACAGCAGATCCTATTCCCAATAATCCAATCACTATGTCGGTATTAGGGATTGCAGTATTGAGCCCCTCCGCAAAGTTAAAGAGCAACCCGAGAGACTCTAGGGCTGCAACAGCAAGAAGAATCCCTAAGAAGAAGAGAATACTTGGCAATTCTATTTTTGAAAGAGACCGATGAACCGGACTGCTGGTCTGATGAGCATCACTTTCTTCGTCTATAGAGGTGATGTTTATTTTGGCTTTACTGAAAATTTCAGCAAAGGTTGCCACCACTGCTAGAGAAAGCATCATACCTACATAAGGAGGTAAATGGGTTAATGTTTTAAAAATCGGTACAAAAACAATAGCGGAGAGCCCTAAGTACAACATAGTTGCACCTCGTTTGTGGAATCCAACAGCCTCATCCTCTTCTACAACTTCCTCAATATCTCCTTGAAATGCGGGCAAGAAAGAAGCTATCCCTGTAGGGATAATTAAACAAATGATTGAAGGTAAAAGAACATAGCTAATTAAATTCACTGTAGTTACTTTATTTCCTATCCATAGCATTGTAGTTGTGACATCACCAATTGGTGACCATGCACCACCCGCATTTGCTGCAACAATGATAAGTCCAGCAAACCAAAGGCGTGTGTCTCGAGAGTGAATGACTTTCTGTAATATGGTTATCAAAACTATGGTTGCTGTAAGGTTGTCAATAATAGCTGAAAGAATGAATGCCAAAATTGCAAAAATCCAAAGCAAGCCTTTTTTACTCTTGGTCTTTATGAAATTTTTAATGGTGTAAAACCCATTGAAATAATCAATGATTTCTACTATGGTCATAGCACCCAACAGGAAAATGATAATCTCGGCTGTTTTTCCTAGATGATGTAGTAAGATTTCATCTATATGAGTGGGTTCTAGTTGCTTAAGTTCCGTATTAACATCAAATACTGGAAGATGCGCTAAAGAAATTATTGCCCACATCAGTGCCATCATTGCCAAAGCAGGGATGAGTTTATCAACTTTCAAGCTGTGTTCTAAAGTAATTGCTAAATAGCCTAGCACAAAAAGTGCAATTATGAGGGTTTCCATAAGTCGGTTTAAATTTGTATCTAAAAATATAAAAATCTATACCCCAAAGGGTAGCTGTTTGAAAAAAATTTGTCAGTAAAAAATTTTACCAGAGCTGTGGTCCTTGTTAGCGCCCGTTACGGAGGACAAACAATTCACTTCCCCTCTGAGGCGTAATACACCCAGCAAACCAAAAATCAAGGCTTCTTTAAAGTCAATAAGATCTTCTGTAGGAATTGTGAATATGGCTGCGGAGTTGCGTTGTATTAGCTTCATTAAAAAGGTGTTTTTCACCCCACCTCCTGTAGCCAAAACTTTTTGTTTCAATTCAAATTGTGCACCTATCTGATTTGAAATATGTAAAGTGTAGGTGTAAAGTAAATCCTCTACAGTTTCATTTTTATAACTCTCTAGAAGAGGAAAAATGGTTGTTTTTACCCATTCCATTCCTAATGACTTGGGGGTTCTTTGAGTATAAAAATCAAGTTTTTCCAAACTCTCATAAAAAGGTTTGACCAAACATCCCTGAGCAGCCAAGCTACCTTGTGGATCATAAGGATATCCTTTTTTTTGAGCTAAAAAATTCAAAACAGTATTGACTGCACAAATATCATAAGCGATGATTGATTTCGAAATCGTTTTGGAGCCGTTGGCAAAGCCCCCTAGATTAAGGCAAGCATCATAAGCTCCGAACAAGAAGCGATCTCCAATAGGAACCAATGGTGCTCCTTGACCTCCCAGTGCAACATCTTGAATTCTAAAATCACAAACCACTTTTACTCTGAGTCGCGTAGCCAGCTTTTTTTGATTTCCCAACTGAAACGTAAGCCCTTTTTCAGGCTCGTGAAACAAGGTGTGTCCATGGGAGCAAACAGCATCAAGGGACTCTAATTGGTAATGCTCAATAAATCCCTGAATAGTTTCTGCTAACAAATCAGTGTAGAGATCGTTTACATGCTGAATTTCTTCAGCAGAAGCAGTCATTAACGCAGCTAATTTATCTTGCCAGGCTTTTGAATAGGAGACAGTTTGGGTCGCTAGAAAAGAATACCTCCACGGGGTCCCCACTGTGAAATTCACACAGGCAAGGTCAATTCCATCCAGAGAGGTGCCTGACATAACTCCTATAACTGTGTACTGTGTTTGATCCAAAGGGTAAACTTTTGAAACAAAGAAAACAAAAATTACCATTTTTTCAGTTTATGAGAAATAAATTAAGAAATCTCCCTTTTTGGGATTATTATTTGTCGAAATCGTAAAACCAACAGATTAAACCAAAAGAGCTTTCTGGATTTTAGCTTAGGATTGTTATTTTTAACGTCCTAAAAAATTTTTTATGTTGCCAGCTAAACAGGGATTATACGACCCACAGTATGAACACGACAATTGTGGTGCCGGATTTATTTGTAGCCTTGAAGGAAAAAAAACCAATGACATTATTCACAAAGCATTGGATATTCTCGACAAACTCGAACACCGAGGAGCTGTAAGTGCCGACGGTAAAACAGGGGACGGCGCAGGAATCCTCATCGAAATCCCTCACGATTTTTTAGTAACACAGTGTAATTTTAAACTTCCAGAACTCCACCAGTACGCTGTAGGAATGGTCTTTTTACCTAAAAAAGAAAACCAAAGAACCTATTGCATGGGTGTATTGGAACACGAAATAAACAATCAAGGGTTAGAAGTACTGGGATGGAGAAAGGTTCCAGTAAATCCAGAGGTAGTAGGAGCTATCGCAGCGCAAACAGAACCAGATATCATGCAGGTTTTTATAGGGAGAGGCGCCGAAAAATATTCGGATCACGAATTCAACATTAAACTGTTTTGCGCAAGAAAAATCGCGGAACACACTATCTCTACTTCCAAACTATCACAAGCTTCCTATTTCTATCTTCCAAGTCTTTCCACGCATACCTTAATTTACAAAGGCCTACTCATACCAGAATACATCAAGGGAGACGAGAAAGAGGGAAGATGGCCAGCAGGAGTTA
>VMCW01000001.1 GCA_008081175.1 Flavobacteriaceae bacterium | reverse complement strand
ACTTTTTAAAATACATTAAAAAGAAAAAAACTACTCCACCCCTTCCCAAAACACTTCAAAAAATAACGATAAACCTTCCCCTTTTTAATGAATATTATGTAGTAGAACGCTTACTGAAATGTATTACTGCTCTTGATTATCCCAAAGAATCACTTCAAATTCAGGTACTGGATGATTCTACAGACGATACGCTAGAATTGACCCGTAGATTAGTTGAGGACTACCAAAAAAAGAAAATACCTATTGAACTAGTAACAAGAGAAGAAAGAATAGGTTTTAAAGCAGGGGCTTTAAAAAATGGTTTGCAATTTGCTACAGGAGAATTGATCGCCCTTTTTGATGCAGATTTTCTTCCTCCCTCAGACTGGCTTTATAAGACCATACCCTATTTTTCAGATCCTAAGACAGGAGTAGTTCAAACCCGTTGGGGCCATATAAACCGTTCTCACTCTCTACTCACTGAGGTACAAGCTTTTGCACTGGATGCACATTTCGTTTTAGAACAAATTGGAAGAAACCAACAAAACCATTTTATTAATTTTAACGGTACAGCGGGAATTTGGAGAAAAAGTTGCATCCTCGATGCAGGAAATTGGGAGGGAGACACACTCACAGAAGACCTTGATTTGAGTTATCGCGCTCAATTAAAACATTGGAAATTTCACTATTTGGATGAAGTTGTGAGTCCAGCAGAATTGCCAATTACACTCAACGCTATTCGCTCTCAACAATTTCGTTGGAACAAAGGTGGAGCTGAAAACTTCAGAAAAATGATTCAAAAAGTATGGAGGACCAAAGGACACCCTTTTTCTACAAAGATCAATGCCTTTTTTCACCTACTCAACAGCAGTATGTTCCTAAATGTATTAGTGGTCTCTTTGCTAAGTGTTCCCTTACTTTTTATCAAAAAATCCTATCCCGAACTGAACCCCATTTTTAATCTAAGTGGCCTTTTTATTTTGAGTACATTAATTTTCTTTATTTCTTATTGGCAGGTACACAAACATCTGTTTGGAGGAGGACTTGGTTCTTTTTTAAAATACATCAAACGGTTTTTTAGCTTTTACAGCTTAGCGATGGGATTTTCCATACACAATTCCGTTGCAGTTATCGAAGGACACTTAGGCAAAAAAAGTCCGTTTATACGAACTCCTAAATTCAATGAAAATACCGATCAAAAACAGTTACAAACCTTTAAATACACGCTTGACAAAAGCTCCTACTTTTCATTTTTAGAACTGCTGGCAGCCCTTTACTTTCTCTTTGGTATGGGGGCCGCTTTTTTTGTGGGTTCAGAGGGTGATTTTGGTCTGTTTGTTTTTCATTTGTTTTTGTTTTATGGCTTTGCAAGCATCAGTTATTACGGAATAAAAGAAAAAACCTAATATGATAAACAATCGATTTTTATTACATGTTGGGCTTCTTATCACTCTCATTGTTGGGTTTTATCTAATCGCTTTTGAAATTCTAAGAGAGGAAACCCTACCGCTTTTAACCACCTACAGCGCTCTGTTTCTTGGATTGTGGTTTTGGATACGAAACTACAGTAGCCTATTGGGTATTTTTTTGCTAGGATTTGTCTTACGTTTTCTTTTTTGGAACCACTTACCCGCACTCTCACAAGATTTCTATCGATTTCTTTGGGATGGAGGCATTCAGTTGCTGGGTATCAATCCCTATGGAAATACTCCTAATTTCTTAATTGAACATATCGGCTTTCCAAACGCTCGACTGTTGTATGAGAAAATGGGTAGCCTCAGCAATGGACATTTTTCTAATTATCCCGCTTTAAGTCAGTATATTTATCGATTCGCAGCCCTTTTCTTAGAGTCTGAACTCCTCCAACCAGTGCATGTTTTACGAAGTATTCATCTTGTAGGAGAAATCGTCTTGTTCTTTACTGCGAAGAAACTCTTGGAAGACTTCAATCTACCTGTGGAATATCTAGCATGGTATTTTTTAAATCCACTAGTAATTGTAGAAGGAATCGGTAATCTTCATGGAGAAAGTCTAATGCTT
Organism: Flavobacteriaceae bacterium; assembly: GCA_008081175.1. Classification (GTDB taxonomy): domain Bacteria; phylum Bacteroidota; class Bacteroidia; order Flavobacteriales; family Flavobacteriaceae; genus MS024-2A. The sequence continues at coordinate 4,713 of VMCW01000001.1, read as the reverse complement.
GCATTCACTTTGCTCGCCCTCTTCTATTGCTTTAAAAGAAAGCCCATTTTAGGAGGTTTTATTATGGCGTTGGCAATAGGCACTAAACTCGTTCCTTTACTTTTAATTCCTTTCTTTTTCAAGTATCTAGGATTTCGAAAGTTTGTACTTTATGTACTAAGCGTACTCTTCTTTTCTCTTGCCCTTTGGCTCCCTTTTTGGAATCTGGAGGTAGTTGAAAACTACACCAAAACAATTCAATTGTGGTTTACCACTTTTGAGTTTAATGGTAGTATTTACAATATTGTTCGAGCTATAGGTTATGAAGTAAAAGGCTATAACATCATCCGATCTTTGGGAAAAATCACCCCATTTATCACCTTGGGCATGCTGGGTTTATTTTCTCTTTTCCCATCAAATAGGACACCCAAGCAACTGACAACCAACATACTCTTGTTTTTATCCCTTTACTTTTTTACTGCTACAACAGTGCATCCTTGGTACATCATCAACTTACTCTTTTTAGGGATACTAAGCGGTTATGCCTACCCACTTGTTTGGAGTCTAACCGTATTTTGGAGTTATCAGGCGTATGGTCAAAATACGATAGAGGAAGGGTTGCTCTGGCAGCTTAGTGAGTACCTCTTGGTTTATTGTTTTTTCTTATATGAGTGTGTAAAAGGTCCTTTAGGACATCATTTTCAAAAACCCAATTTCTTTAGCACTTAACTTCCTCCAAGTCCCTCTCGCTAGATCTTTTTTAGTCAGCCCACCATAAACAACACGGTCCATTTGAATGACCTTTGCACCTACAGCTGCAAAGAGTTTAACCATAACCGCAGGACTTAAAGAATGCACTTCCACACCCACTTCGTTGCGGGTTTTTCCACTAATATGACTTATAGCGTCCACTTTTTGGATTTCCTCAAAAACCCGCTGACCAGATTTTAATTTGTCCATCATTTCCTTGGTAACTGCTTGGTCTAATAGAACTTGATATACCATGGGAATCTTTTTGGAATTATTGAGTTTTTTTCTGATGTTTTCATCATTGGTAAACAACAATAAGCCTGTCATTGGCCTTCCCATATCTCCCACTGGGGGTACTTTGGAGGATACTCCAGAACGAATTAACTCTTGTACGGATTTATTTATTTTACCTCCTTGAGAGGTGGCAACAAAACCTTTGGGTTTGTTTAGTAAAAGATATACAGGCGGGGACTGTTGGACCCGAGCGCCGTCGTATTTAACCTCATCTGTTGGTTGGATTTGATACCCCATTTCAGTAATTGTCTTTCCATTGATCTGTACCAAACCCATTTTAATAAAGGTGTCTGCTTCTCTTCTAGAACAGAGTCCTGCATTGGAAAGAAACTTATTCAATCGAATCGTTTTTTCCATTTTGGATGTGCTTATTTTTTGAACGATGTTTTTCTTTGGTTTCATCAACAGCAATTATAACTTTTGGTAGATAAGAGCGATACTCAAAACCCCTATCAAAATCCAAAGCTTGATTAAATTATGAATCCAAAGGTACGCCTTTTGATCTTTAGCACGCCATAGAAACAACAACACCATCCCTAAAAAAGGAATACCTAAAATAAAATAATAATGCATGAGCCCTAATGGCTGTAAAATCAAAAAATAATTGGGCAATAAACAGAGTAATAGCGTTAGAGCTATAATTCTCTTAGTGGTGATGACACTAAAGACTACTGGAAGTGTTTTGTAACGTTGTACCCAGTCTCCCTTTAGGTTTTCTAGATCTTTGACTATATCTCGTGCCAAGATTAAAAAAAACAAATAGGCTGCGTGGTAAAAAACAACAGATTCAAAGTTTTTTAAGTAAAGGGTAATGCCCCAAAAAGGAAAAATCATCAAAAGAGCTGAGAAAAGATTGCTGAGCCAAAACAATCTTTTTACCGTATTACTGTAAAGCCAAATCGCAAAACTGTAGAAAAAGAAAAAAAAGAAGGCACGAACCGAAACCAAGCTTGCAAATAACAGCGCAAAAACATTCAACAGTAGATAAAGTGCTAATTGTTTTCTTTGAGAAACTAAATGCTCCAAAACAAATTTTTGAGGGCGATTGATCTGATCTTTTGCAGCATCATAAAAATTATTTATGATGTACCCCGCAGCTGTAGATAGGGCTGAAGCAGTTACAATACTAAAGAAAGAAAAGTCTAAGATCAAGTCCAGCCAGCTGGTTTGCGGATCTAATATAAACCGAGCAGTGAGGTATTGAGATAAAACTAAAACCACAATATTATAGCCTCTTACCAGGCTAAATAAACTCAAAACTTGTAATATTTTTTCTTGAAAAGGGCGGGTTGATGCCATAACCCTAAATTAGAAATGATACACCACTTCCAAGGGATATTCTTTTAATGCCTTTCTGGCCTTTTCAATATCTTCGGTAAAACCTAAGATAAAACCTCCTCCTCCCGAACCGCAAAGCTTGAGGTAGTAGTCGTTACTTTCTAGACCCTTTTGCCACAAATGGTGAAATCTGTTGGGTATCATCGGTTCAAAATTTTTCAGCACTAATGAAGACAGGGATTTGATGTTTTTAAAAAGCGAATTGAGATTGCCCTGTAGGAAATCCTCTACACAGGCATCAGAGTATTTAATAAACTGATCACGCATCATATTACGAAACGCTTCCTGTTTCATGCTCTCCATAAAAAGAGAAACCATGGGAGCTGTTTCACCACTTGACCCACTGTCAATCAAAAAAACAGCACCTCTGCCCGCACTGTGCTGGGAGGGTATACCCGTAGTTTCGATATGCTCTTGTGAATTGATCAGTATTGGTAAACTCAAATAGCTATTTAATGGATCCAAACCGGAAGACTTCCCATGAAAAAAAGATTCCATAGCACTAAAAACCTTTTTGAGGTAGTTCAGTTTGTCTTTCGTTAAATTTTCTAATACTGTGATTTTACACAGGGCATATTGATCGTAAATAGCGGCTACGAGCGCACCACTACTACCCACTCCGTAACCCTGTGGAATACTTGAGTCGAAATACATTTTAGCTGCCAAATCCTGATCCAGTTTTTCCCAATCAAATTGAACCAAATCGGCTTCTAAGGTTTTGAGGTAGTCTGCAAAAGCCAAAAGTTTCTGATGTGAGGCTTCCGTTTTTTTGGAGGGTTTGTTAGGTAATTTGAGTGCCCCCCTGTAAAAGTTATAGGGAATAGAGAGACCCTTGGAATCTTTTATAATACCATATTCTCCGAAGAGTAAAATTTTAGCAAAAAAGAGGGGTCCCTTCATCAATTTTTTAAAAAAAATTACAATCCCGCTGTTTTAAAAAAGGATACAATTATTAAACAAAGTTACATTTTTTTAGCTCCCGTACCAACTCGATCCAACAAGTACTTTCCTTGTTCACAAAAGACAGCAAGTTCTTTATTTATAAAATCCTCTACTGTACTTGCATACTCAGCAGGATACAAAACATGTACATTGGCACCGGCGTCTAGCGTAAAGCATACGGGAACCTTTTGACCCGCTCTGTATTCCCATATTTTTTCTATGATTGCTAGGGTATTCGGTTTGAACAATACAAAGTAAGGAGTTGAGGTCATCATCATGGCATGAAGCGACAAGGCTTCTAACTCTACAATTTTTATAAAGGCGTCAAGATCTCCTGATCGCATGATGGGGAGAAGGGCATTTAAATTTTCAGCAGCTTGTGAAAAACGTTTTTCCGCATAAGGGTGTTTGTGCATCAACTGATGGCCCTGGGTACTTGAGACCACTTTAGAACCGTGATCTACTAGAAGTATCGCATCTCGATAACTTTCAAAAATAGGATGTAGATCAGAACCAAAAGGAACAGCATACAATTCCGAACTAGTAGAACAACTAGTTGTTTTACCCCATATCGTCACAGGTCCTTCTATACTACGGGCAGCACTACCCGATCCCAAACGTGCCAAAAAAGACGCTTTTTTGTGAAAGTAATCCTTTTCCATAGTGGGAAATAAATGTTGCTCCAAATCCATCAAATTAAGCGATAATGCCGCCATTGCTGAGGCAGAAGAAGCAATTCCACTACTGTGAGGAAAGGAGTTCTCGCTAGAAATCACCAGGTGATAATTTGTAATCCAGGGTATGTAAGGTGTTATTCGATCAATAAAGTGCTGGATTTTTGGATTAAAATCAGGTCTTTTTTCACCGTGAAAATAAAAATCAAATGTACAGGATGTTGCTGGTTGAAAGTTTACTTTAGTCTCTGTCACACTCGTAGACAAAGTAAAACTCAATGAAGGGTTTTTAGGAAGCTGAGGTTCACTTTTTCCCCAATATTTTACCAGTGCAATATTGCTGGGTGCCTTCCAAGAAGAGACAAAAGGAACCGCGGGAGCAGCTTTTGAAACGAAAAGATTTTGTTCCATAGGTTTTTCAAAGATACAGCTTCCTCTGTAATGTTCTCTTTTAGAATTATTAGAAATGATTTTTTTCTACTAGTTTTACAGTATATGTCAAAATCTACTACTCAACTTTCTTTGGCTTCCTTTATAGGAATTACTCTTTCATTGAGTGTAGGCTTTCTTTCTAGTAGAGTGACACAAAATGCTATACCTACTTGGTATGCTGGTTTAGAAAAGCCTTTTTTTTCACCACCTAACTGGCTTTTTGCACCAGTTTGGACGTTGTTGTATGCCTTGATGGGTGTTGCCGTTGGTCGTGTTTGGTATTATGGAAGAAGACACCGATGGG
>VMCW01000072.1 GCA_008081175.1 Flavobacteriaceae bacterium | reverse complement strand
TAATTGACTCCAACTTCCCACAAATGGAATGGCTCTTAAATCTTCAAACTTAAGGGTGGAGGACTTGCCTCTTTTGGATGGGCGACTCCCGATATTTGTTTTAGCATAATAAGGCAAAGTAGACATCTGTTCCAAATAAGGAAGAAACTTCGGGTGCGACTTAAAATCATTGTATACCCGGTAACTACTTTTAGCGATCTGCTCCATCAGAAAACGCTCTTCTTTGGTAAGGTTGTTTTTTCCTGGACTGAAAATTCGATTTTCGATACCTGAACTGAGCAATTGTTCTAAATTGTATTGTGAAGAATCCAGCGTTCCGAAGTTAGAACTAATGGTTTGCCCTTGAACAGTTAGCTGAATGTCATCACTTTGTATACTGTCACCCATTGATGCGTAAAACTCGTGAGTATTTCCACCGCCGCGTGCTGGGGGGCCTCCCCTGCCATCAAAGAAAGCTACTTGAATACCGTATTCAGAAGCTAATTGACTGAGGCGCTCTTTAGCAATATAAATACTCCAGTTTGCCATAAAATAGCCTCCGTCTTTGGTACCATCAGAAAACCCCAACATGATGATTTGTTTCTTTTTTCTCCGTTCGAGATGTGCTTTATATTCTGGATTGCTAAACAAAGCGCGCATAACACCTTCTGATTCCTCTAAATCAGGTATGGTTTCAAACAGAGGAATCAAATCAACTGTTGGGTGCTCCCAGTTGCTTAAACGAAACATGGCAAACAATTCCAATAGGTTTTCAAGTGACTGACAATTGCTAATGATGTATCGATTACACCCTCTTTCTCGGTTTGATTTTTGAACCTGCTGCATCACTCGGATACTTTCCAGTGTTTGTTGGGTAATCTCTTCAGAAAAAAGAGCTGGAGGAACATCTCCTTTCATATGTATCAATGCTTTGCAGCGTTCCTCAGTATTTAGATCATTGTAGTTTTCAGGCACTCCTTTTGTGTGTTTCTGTATGTCTGGATGAGAAATAATTTCTTTAAAAACACTGTGATGAACACGTGAATCTTGGCGGATGTCTAGGCTAGCAAAATGCAAACCAAACAAATGTACTTTGTGAATCATGTCTAAAACTTCACTTTTATACAATCCGTCATGATCCCGTTCGAGTCCTTTTAAAACAGTGTTTAATTCTGATAGAAGGTGCTCTAGTGAAAAATTCTTGTTTCGTTTCGGATAAAAGAGTTCATTAAAAACCATGTCTTCCAAACGTATTATTCGTTCTTCAAGACCCGGAAAGGTAATTTTGCGTTTGAGTTTTCTTAAATCCCTGTAGTAATTCCTCAATATAGAAAATTGAAGTCTTTTTGCCGTTTTTAATGTAATCTCAGGTGTAACATAGGGGTTTCCATCTCGATCACCTCCAGGCCAAAAGCCAAAATCAAAAATAGAATTTTCTAACTCTTCATGGTTTACGATATGTTCCGCAATGTAATTGTAAATTGCACTGGCGGAATGGTAAAACACATTTTCAAGAAACCATATTAAACTGACTGCCTCATCATAAGGAGTAGGTTTTTCTTTCTTATAAAAGGGAGTTTTACCCAACTGGACTAATAACTTTTTTATACTGTCTAAATCATCTATTGAAATTGCTTTAGAGAGCTCATTAATTATTACAAGTACATTATCAGGGTAAAATTGCGTTGGGTGTGCGGTTAGTACAATACGCACCTTAAAGCGCTTGATATAATCAGAAAGGGCTTCTCCTTGTTGTTTCCCAGAAGCAGCTTCTTTTATATTTCTCAGGGTACCCCTGCCATGCATATTGTTGACATAGGAAAATCCTGCATCTTCAATTGCATCAAAAAGAACGACTTGGCGTTCTATGTATTGTATGAAATGAAATAAAAGATCTTGCTGTTGTTTTGAGCTTAGATCAGGAGCATACTGCTTAAAAAACGAAACGATAATTTCCTTAGGATTGTTTTGCGTTTGGTATTGTGTGCGACAATGATCCGCAAATAAGGGCATCAAAAGAGAAGTTTGCTTTATTGTTTTAAAAGGAAGTGTTAAAAATAGGCTGTTGTAGATTTGAAAGCGAGAGAGAACTTTTTCGTTAAATCGTTCAATTTTAGGTTTGCGGGCCATTCGTTTAGTTTAATTCATTGAAAATTCGGTGCATTAAGCGTTTTTTGTCATTGATACTCTCTTCTAAAGAAATCATGGTTTCTGTTCGTGACACCCCATCGACATCATCAATCATAAAAATAATTTCTTTTGCATGATGGGTATCTCGGGCACGTACCTTACAATAAACATTGAACTTACCCGTAGTAATATGTGCAACGGTAATGTAAGGGATCTCTTTAAGCGATTTCATTACTTTGTCTGTTGCACTTGTCTTTTCTAAAAAGATACCAACATAAGCAATAAAAGAATATCCTAACTTTACATAATCCAGGTTTAAAGAAGATCCTTTTATAATTCCTGCTTCTTCCATTTTTTTTACACGAACGTGAACCGTGCCGGCAGAAATCAACAAACGCTTCGAGATGTCTGTAAAAGGAATACGGGTATTATCGATTAATATATCTAGGATTTGGTGATCGATTTCATCAAGATTTACTTTATTCATGGATAAAATGGCTTAAAGAATTGTAAAATTACTTAAAAAAACCGAATTCTTTTAAGAATAAATAACTAAAAGTTGCCTTTTAATGAAAATAATTTATTCAACTTTTCATTTTTAATAACATGATCTTGCTGATAAGATAAAATCCCGTCAAATAAATCTTTATTTAAGTTTACGTATCGATGAGCCTTAAAAGGAAGTTGTTTTGCAAATGCTTTAAAAGTAGGTAGAAAACGAATCTCTCCCTGTTCAAGCACTTCGAGATACTGAAAGGCTAGTTGCTGATTCTGATAGTGCTTCCCTTCTACTTCTAGCGCTACATTTAGCACAATAAGATCCACATAATTTGAAGCGTTTTCTGGAATTTCAAAATACGCCTTTGTGGTAAAATCTAAACTGGGGTTGAGTAAATATCGAAACAAGGCTTTATACGCTTTTAATACAAAAGAACGCACTTGTTCCCTTTGATAGTCTTCAGGATAGTGACCTGCCTCAAAAAGCAGCGTAGGCGTCCCCAGCTGAGTAAAAGCGTCTCCTACGCAATTGGGATTAAACTGATCATCATATCTACCAATTCCTTGAGGTAAATCATTTTCAAGCTGGCTTTTTATAGCAGCAATAGCCTCCATTGCCTTTGCCCTTGCAGGGGTAACGGTGCGTTCAGGGTTTGCAGCTGGAGCCAAAAAAGATAATGTCGCCGGCTTACCTTCAGCTCCTGCGCCATATATAGTTCGCTGCCCATGAAGATTAAGTGCATAATCGGGTTGTATCCGCTGGTATGCAGCTCTCAAAATTTGACTTTCGGGCTGACTAAGATCAATTGCATCTCTATTGAGGTCCACAAGATTTCCATTAAGACGAGTATATGCGGCTGCCCCATCTGGGTTCAACTGCGGTATGATGTAAAAAGTAAAAGCGCCTAAGAGAGGCTCTTGTTCTCTTTCATTAAGCCAATGCAATAAATCCAACAATGCCTTTGTGGTTGTAGTTTCATTTCCATGCATTTGAGACCACATCATGATTTTCTGCTTGCCTTGACCCATTTGTATCTCATGAATAGGTCTCGATTGCACCGAAAACCCCAGTACTTTTCTTTTGAGAAAAGAATAATTATCTAATTCTCTGAGCAAAAGTTCGGGAGGCAAATACCTTTTATTAATTCTACTTGTCATATTATCTACAAATGTAAACATACGTTTGTTTACAATTGTTGTTTACAAAAGTATCTATTTGTCGTAACTTTGAAATTGATTTATCAATAAATATACATTTGTAATCAAATTAAATTAACAAAGAACTTAAATATATGTTTATCAATGTTTTATGGATTATAATTAAAGTAATAGATCGTATTATTTAGTCCTTGCGTATAGATGAAAACAATTGTATATTGGTCTTATACTTTTAAAAGTTTACAATGTTAAACATAGATATTTTTCTTAAGCGATTAGAAGAACTCATGCAGGCAAACGAATTAAATGCCGCCGCTTTTGCTGAGCGTATTGGTATACAACGTTCATCGATGTCGCACATTCTAACAAAACGAAACAAGCCCAGTTTGGATATAATTCTAAAAATCAATGAAGCTTTTGAAGAGGTAAGTTTAGACTGGCTTCTTTTGGATAAAGAAACACCCTACACTCCTACCCCTGATGTATTTTCAAGTACACTGGAAAGTAAGGATAAAATGGAACCTTACCAGGATCAAATAAATACAACTAAAAACGAGGATGTTGCTCAAATAATCCAAGTATATCAGGATGGGAGTTTTCGCGTCTTTTTACCAAAAACTTAGTACTTTTACGCTCTATGTTAAAGTACATTCTTTTTATGCCCCTACTTTTGAGTTCTTGTTATTCTATAGAACGAGATTGCATTCCCTTTCACCAAGGAGAATTTAAATTTACTCAGCTGATTGAGGGAGAGCTTAAAAGCTCTTTTTTTACTCGTGATTCCCTTTATGAAATTGAGCGATATGAAGGTAAAATTGATACAGCTACCATTCGCTGGGTTAATGATTGTGAATGTATACTTACTAAATTAAGTCCCAGCTCTAATCAAGAAAAAAGACCCATTCAGATTCGAATTATCAGTACCGATAAACTATCCTACACTTTTGAATATTCGCTGGTTGGTGACAGTAAAAACACAAGAAGAGGAACTGTGCAAAAACTCAATTAGAAATGTTTACTCCTGATCTTATTGTAGCCTTTTTTGCACTCACCTTTTTAGAAGTGATTTTGGGCATTGACAATGTTTTATTTATTTCGATTTTTGCCAATCGTTTTCCGGAAGAAACCCAAAAAAAACTCATTAGGTTAGGGCTTTTTCTTGCTATGTTCCTTCGAATTGGAATGCTGACCGGTATAAGCTGGTTAACACATATAAAAACACCTCTTTTTAATATTAATTTTTCCTGGTTTTCTTCTCATATATCTGTACAATCCCTTATACTACTAGCGGGAGGATTATTTTTACTATATAGAAGCACCCAGGAAATTTTCCATAAGGTTGAAGCTGAAGAAAAAAAACCTGACCTTGGAAAGAGCAAAATAAATTCTTTTACAAGAGCCTTGTTTCAAATCCTTTTAATTGATTTTGTTTTTTCGTTTGACTCTATCCTCACTGCTGTGGGAATGACTAACGGCGTTCCTTATGCCTTAACGATAATGATTCTTGCAATTGTTGTTTCTATTGGTATTATGATAGGCTTTGCAGTTCCTGTAAATCGGTATATCAATCAGCATCCCTCATTACAAATTTTAGGTCTTTCCTTTTTATTGTTGATTGGCTTCATGCTCATTGCAGAAGCAGCTCATCTTTCCGAAACGACTTTTTTTGGAAGTACTATAGGTGTAATCCCTAAAGGATATTTGTATTTTTCAATTGCATTTTCTCTGGGAGTAGAGTTGATCAATATGAAAATGAGAAAAACAAAAAACGACTAAAAATCCATAGTAATTTGAGAATCTCCTTCTTCAAAACTAACGGTCTCATCACTCTCAACCTCTATATCCATTGGGTTTTGATCTTCCACCTGCTCGTGAGGTAGAGCTTCTTCTAAACTTACACTTTTTATTTTTTTATCGGTCAACTGATTACCAAGTGCTTTAAAACCTTTTACAGAAATAAATTCTTCTGCATTAACAAGCAAAGGCGCTGGAACATCTTTACCTCTAGGTTTTTCAAATTCAATCTTGAGAACGGGACGCCACTCGGTACTTAAATAAAGTAGTTCTCCTCCTTCTTTAATAAACGAGTCCTCTTTGTCAGTTTGTTCTAAAAGGAATCTTTTCATAAAATACCGTTCCTTTTCAGGGTCGAAGTACACTGCAGTAAGTGGTTTATTGGGATTCCATTTTTCTATATGACTGACATTATCATCAAAATGAAGTGTCACTTCGGGTGTTACAGCTCGAAGAGCTCCCTCATTAGTAGCAATCAATAACTTATCATCACCTTTAAAGGCCCCTAAAAGAGTACCGCGTTCTTCTAAATTGAGTCTTCTTATGCTCTCGTCAAACCAAATTTTTCTCGGTTTAAGTGTAGAGACTCCCTTTTCCTTCAATTCGACTTTTTTAACACTGTACTTGGTCACTGTGTTTCCTCGGACAGAGCGACCTTTTATTTGAAGATCTGCAAAGTCTAAATCCCATTTTAACTTTTTAATGCTTCCTGTATTCCGCAACAAAATACTCACCACCTCTGCTTCTCCATTGGGGTTGGCAGAGAAATAGAGCACTTCGGATTGTGGATTGCCCTGTGTCAAATCGTAAATTTTATCTCGGGTTATACCTGTCACTGCAAAGCGCTTGATAAAGGAGGTTCCCGCTTTACCATCTCGATAAATCATATTGTAGATGGTTCTTTTGTCTTTCTTTTTAAATACTGCGGCGTGTATAATGTTTTTACCCACAAAAACCTTACTATCTACTTTAACTACTTGCATCTTGCCTTCTTGAGTAAAAACGATGACATCGTCTATGTCGGAGCACTCGCATACCGCCTCATCTTTTCGAAGGGAAGTTCCAATAAACCCTTCTTCTCTATTCATGTAGAGTTTTTGATTTCTGACTACTACTTTTCTTGCATCTACATCATCAAAAAGTCTGATTTCAGACTTGCGCTCTTTGTCGGCACCATATGTTTTTTTTAGGTGGGTAAAGTATCGAATGGCATAATCAATTAAATGAGCTAA
>VMCW01000196.1 GCA_008081175.1 Flavobacteriaceae bacterium | reverse complement strand
AGGTGACCCCCTTCATTTTTCTGAACCGGCACTCGATTTCAGCAACTTCGTGTACACCCCCAATGCACATAAGGTAGAAATTGTTCTAGAAGACGGAACTAAAATAAGTGCCATTCTTCAGGACATTCAATTTCACCCCTTGACAGATAGAATTTTACACGTAGACTTCTATCAGCTTTCTGAAGACAAAGAAGTCTCTTTAAATATCCCTGTTAAAGTACAAGGTGCTGCACCGGGAGTATTGAATAGCGGTGGTGTTTTACGTCTCAACAAAAGAAAACTAAGGGTCAAAGCACTCCCATCCAATCTTCCAGATTATATCATTGCTGATATTTCCGGTTTAGAGCTTGGAAACAAACTTTATACTGCAGCCTTGCAAACAGACACCTATACGATTCTTCACCCAGATAATACGGTTGTTTGTCAAGTACGTACTTCGAGAGCGTCCATGAAAACAGCTAGTGAGGAAACAGAAGCTTCCGCGGAAGAAACGACTGATGAAGCTGGCGCTGAAAGTGAAGCAACAGCCCAAGAATAAAAAAAACAGTTGCAAAAAACAACAAAGCATGTGGTTATCCAATCACATGCTTTTTTTATTTTAGAGCATGCGACTTTTGAAATGCTTGTTTAAAAAGAAATCAACCTCTCTAGAGATGAAAAAATTTTTAATAGTTGGATTGGGAAATATTGGAGAAGAATACCAAAATACCCGTCACAATGTAGGCTTTCAAATTCTGGATCGTTTAGCTACAAAAAACGAACTCCTCTGGACAGAAAAAAAACTTGCCAGTTACGCCCTTCTCAAACACAAAGGGAGGCAATTTGTTTTGATTAAACCCAGCACTTTTATGAACCGAAGTGGGAAAGCAGTTCGCTACTGGGCTTTGCAAGAAAAAATCCCTCTGGAAAATATTTTGGTCCTCACAGATGAGTTACACTTGCCCTTTGGCAGCATCCGTTTGAAACCTAAAGGGAGCCCTGCAGGACACAACGGATTAAAAGATATAGAAGCCCAGTTAAATACCTCAACTTACGCCCGTCTTCGATTCGGTATAGGTCAAGAAAAAAAATCTTTTGATCAGGTCAAATTTGTTTTGGACCCTTGGGAGGAAAGCGAGCAAAAAAAACTACCCGAGAGAATGGATCTTTGTACAGAAGCAATTATAAATTTTGGTCTAGAGGGCATCCAAAACACAATGAACCGCTTTAATGGTAAATAAAAATTATTCAGTCTTAAAACTATTAATCTCAGAATAAGATACGTTCCCTTGAAGGTCTTGAGTAACCACCTGCCAAAAGTAGGTGCTGCTCGACTCTAACTCTTGAATGAAATTGGTCTGCGTGAGGTTTCCCTTCATAAGTTGCAATTGATTAGAATCTTTTCCTAAATAAAAATCATAGGAAAGTATATCATTGTCCAGGTCATTTCCTTCCCACTCAAATAGTTGCTCAAAGTTTTCTGAGAGTTGTATAATTGCATCTTCCTCTGGAGTCAAAAGAACCGCTGGATAGGGAAAATGACTTGATTCGGGTGATCCTTCCAAATAAAAGTACCAAACATCACTGGATGTAATTGTTGGAGAAAGCAAACTTTTAGTTTGAACATACCATCGATAAGCTACACCACTCGGTAAGATCAGTGAAGTATTTAAAAGCGGTGTTTCCTCACTAAATTGTTTTAGAGTCTGTGTGTTTTGAACTATCAATGTATAACTGTCTGTATGTAATGCTGCACTCCACTGAAAGCGAACTTGTCTTTCTTGATCATTGATACGAGACGCGGTAGTACAGGCTTCTAGATTCAAAGGAGAAAGGAGAACGGTCGCCTCAGGTTCTGGAATTGGATCAGGACCACAGTTCCATAAAAAAACAGCTAAAAGTACTAGACCCTTCTTCATTCTTTCAGAATTTTGATTGTTTCTAAATGAGTTCCATAGTCAATTTGTAAAACATACCAACCCCTTGGGAAAGAGTTCATAGGGAGTTCTATTGTTCTACCTGCCTCTTTTACCTCCATTAAATTCCAAAGCAACTCTCCAGTTCCGGAAACTAAATGCAAATTGGCCTGAGCCTTTTTTGGTAACACCACATTAGCATCACTGGCTACAGGATTTGGAAAAACGGTTGCTTGTTGCTCCAGATTAACCCATTCTTCATAAACCCCTTGACACGCTTTGTCAGTACTTACTATCACCCTATTGATTTTATTTGTCAAGGGAAGTTGAACAGATTGCTTTCCTGAGACAGTCCGTACATCATCGTTTATCATGATATTATAGGACTCGCTCCCAGACAAGCTTAAATCAATTAAAGAAGTGTTGGGATTGAACAGCGTTTGAACATTCAACTCTTCTGGAGCGTTTATCTTAGTTTCAAAACAATATTCAAAATCAGGATATGAATTAGAGGTAACGCAAATAGAATAAAGGCCTGGAGCAAGGTTATTTAAGGTCTTTCCAACAACAGTAAAGCTCGTTGACTTTTGATAACCATTGGGTCCAAGAATTTCTAGTTGATAAAGGTAATCTGCCCGTGCATTGATAGTCAGTGATCCATTTTCTTTGTCAGGACAACTTGTATCCTTTTTGGTTAAACTTATATTTCTTTCTGAGAAAAGATCACATAAATCGCCAATACCATTTTGATCAATATCTGCCTGATCTTCATTGCTTATCTCAGGGCAATTGTCTTGTGAATCCGGATAGGAATCACCATCGGCGTTAGACTCTAAAATTCCTTCTGCACACAGCTGAAGTTCGAAAGCCCGTAAGGAACCTGTATCTTCTTTGTATTGATCCAAAACTACTAACTTCCACAACCCTTTAGAAGACATTCCGTATAGACTACTTAAATCTTGTACGGGACGAAAACTTCCAGTAAACGGTGGAGTTCCCTCTTCGATTGCGATAATTGCTTCCTGATCAAAGTATGTTTGAGTATAATCATCTCCGGACCCTCCTAATGAACTGCTCATCAAATAACGTTTCCCCTCTGGGGTTTCAAGATATAGAGACAAATCCTCTAACCATGTATGAGTTAAATCCACCAATACGTTTAAATCTTGAATAGGTGCGTCAAAAGTAATATTGATCGTAGCTATAGTAGCTCCATCATCATTGTCTGTAGCATCTACCAAATTTTTTGGCAAGTTTGATGCTGCCAGCGTTGTACAGGAGATGGGACTGGTCACAAAACTTGAATACGCTGAAAAAGGAGCTATTCCACAATTGTTTTGAGCTTGAATACGCCAATAATAATTTGTTAAGGGTTCAAGATCATTTAACTTTAATTGGTTCGTAGAAACAAGCGAGTCTAAAACAAGTGTATTAAAATCCGAATCCGTAGAAACTTGTAATCGATTACTTTCTGCATTCGGATTGGATTCCCATTTCAACAGTGGACTAACACTTACTCCATTTTCAAGAGGCTCTGGGGTGAGTAATAAGTCCTGTTCAAAATTTGAACTGCGTTGTTTTAGCTCAAAAGAAAACAATTCAGTATCGCTACCGATTGTAGCTTGTACATCAAAAAGATAATCACCCGCCGATAAATTATTCAAGCCCCTGAGCAGTAAATATCCTGAAGCATCATTAGACGAATAACTTGTTTTTGAGAACTGAACGTTTATCCCTTCAGGCAGTTCCTGTATTTGGAGACTAAATGGTTTGTTGAACCCAACTGCTTTATCAAATGAAAAATCATAGCGCAACTCATTTTGATCACAGTTTTCTTTAGAAAAAATCTCAAAATTGAGAACTAAATCTCTTGATTCAATGGAAAAATCGCTCGTATTTATTGCAAAAAAGATCTGGTTTTTAGGCTTTATTTTAATTCGGGCGGTTGTCGTATTGATTTCGTTTGGAACACGAACCACTGCCTGGCCACTGTTGGGTATATCTTCAGCCAATACATAGGGAAAAGTTGCTCCTCCGTCTATGGACAATAAAACAGAAACTCGATCCGCATTTATAGGACTTTGTTCTGTATTGGCAGTATTCCATTGGATTATTTCTAAGGCCCCGCCTTTTAGGGTTTGAGGAGTATTTTGAGTGTCTATACGAAAAGGACCTGCCTCTCCTACTACTGTAATTTTTAGAGCATCTTGGGCAAGTTGAAAATAGGTGGGTGTTTGTTTGCGTACACTCAGCCCCCAATTCATTGTTCTTCCTACCAGAGGCAGTGTTTCCCAAGCTGCATTGAGTCCAGGATTTTCTTGTAGGAGTTGATTGTTAAGCACACGGTTCAGCTTGGGAATCATTCGGCTAGAAGACGTTGTAGGGGGGAGAGACCTTGCCAAAGCACCTAATACATTCGTTGGTCCAAAGTTGCTCGATGTGATTTCTGCACTGTCCAACTGCTCCCAGCAGTATGTATAACTTGCCTCTTCTTCTTCTAGAATTTGGGGGATACTCAATTCAAAGGGAGTGCCTATAGGAATCCATTGATCCGACCCTACAGAGACTGTAAAAGCATCTAAATCAATGGGTTCTGATGTACCGCAAGTGAGACTGGAGGTGTATTCTAAAATCGTTTTTATACTATAGTAGTGAAAATAGGAATCGCCGTGTTGCTGGAGGTCATCCACACCCGTTATTCCGGCATAGCCCATTATGGTAGATCCACTTCCAGGCTCTGCATTATATCCGGTTCCTTCTGTTTCAAAAGAATAGGTGTGATAGGCTCCAAATTGATGACCTATTTCATGACCTGCGTAATCTAGATCAAAATAATCATTGCGATAGGGTCCTCCATAAATATCCTTAAAGGGATGAGTAGAATAGCCTTGTCCTTTTTTCCCGGACACACAAACACAACCTATACATCCTGCATCACCATTTGGTTCTCCATAATCAAACAAATGTCCTACATCATACGCTTCGTCGCCTAAAACACTGTCTAAAGTAGTCTGAAGTTCTGAGTCAAAATTTCCTGTGAAGGGATCTGTATCGGGATTTTCATATATCAGCCCTGCATCTGAAACCAGTTCCAAACGGAGGTTTAGGTCTCTTTCAAAAATAAAGTTGATTCTATTGATCGTGCTGACAACAGCTTCAAGAGCATCTTCAGAGTTTGAACCATTGCTGTCGTCATTATCCCCCCAAAAAGTGGTATACTCACCTGTACCTGCAATAGCAATGCGAAAAGTTGTAATCGTTTCATTGGAAACACTGTTTTTTGATAACGTATTCCAAGATTGCTTCTTTAATACTGCGGCTTCAGTTTTACAAAATAAGGGATTACTAGAATCTCGATTCATTTTTAAATACGCAAAATGAAGGTTTTTTTGACCTTTAAACGGTTGTATAAAAAAATCTGGCCCATTTTCGATATGCATCCAGGCACTAATCCCTTTTGAAGTATGCGTCAACCGAAGTCGTACCTCTGGTCTCGAAGAACTGAAGCCTGTATAAGTTTTTATGTTGGGGTACTTTAATTGTAGCGTTTTTGAAAGTACCTTTATGGGAGTTAAAACAAAAAGTTCTTCTTCCCCCTTTTCATTAGGCAAATACATTTCAATTACATTGTTTTTTTGCCAATTATCACTGGAGGAGACTATTTTCTTGGTCATACGGTAATAACTCTCTCCATACACCTCAAAGGATCCGTTGACTCCTTGGGGATTTGAAACCTGAACCCAACTGTCTTGACTATAGAGCGACGAAACAAAAAAAAACACAGAAAACAGAAGGCTTACTACCCACTTTTTCAAAACGCGTTTTTTATTAGTGATCAAATTCATCTGTTCATCAATAGGCTAAAAATAAACAAACTAATTCGTCTGTTTGTGATAATAACGTACTTTTGTGACAGCAAACTAAGTGCGGTCTAGTCCAATGAATATAGTTCAAGGAATTGAAAACTACAATTCTTCTTCCCAGTCTATACTTACCATCGGAACCTTTGATGGAGTGCATATTGGACATCAAAAAATAATAGGCTCTTTAGTTCAACAAGCCAAGGAAAAAAACCTCCAATCCAGTCTTTTAACTTTTTTTCCACACCCCAGAATGGTCCTCCAAAAACAAAGTTCTTTAAAACTGATCGACACCTTAAAAGAAAAAGAGTTGCTTTTGAAAAAACTGGGTATAGACAACTTGATTATTCATCCATTTTCAGAAGAATTTTCTCGGCTTACTGCCATAGAGTTTACTCGAGACCTATTGGTAGATAAACTTAAAATAGCCTCTCTGTTTATTGGCTATGATCACCGATTTGGAAAAAACAGAGAAGCTAGCGTAGATGATGTTATTACTTATGGAAAAACATACGGTTTTGACCTCACCGTTATTCCAGCACAAGATATTGAGTCGATCACAGTAAGTTCTACAAAAGTTAGGACAGCTATCGAGGATAGTGATTTCGAAAAAGTACATCAATTTTTAGGTCGTCCCTACCAACTGAATGGTATCGTAACCCAAGGTGAGGGTCTGGGAAGGACGATAGGCTTTCCAACAGCAAATCTAGAAATTCCTGAAAGCTATAAATTAATTCCTCCAAAAGGAGTATACATGGTTGACGTAGAACACAGAAACACAAGCTATAAAGGTATGATGAATATAGGAAACCGTCCAACTTTGAACGGAAGTCATCAAACTACAGAAGTACATCTTTTTGATTTTGACCAAAAAATCTATGGAGACTCTTTAAAAGTACTGATTGTAAAAAAAATTAGAGAAGAATTAAAATTTGATTCTTTAGAGGCCCTTAAAACACAGCTAGCAATAGATCAAGAAATTTGTAAAAGAACAGGCGCCTAATAAGGGTAGAAGGAAAATTACTTTATTTTTGCAAAAAGAATTTTCATGC
>VMCW01000108.1 GCA_008081175.1 Flavobacteriaceae bacterium | reverse complement strand
GATGTTCAATCTGATCTTCAATTAGCAATAAACAGTAAAACATGAAAAGAAAACACTTTTATTTCCGTTTGGCTGTTTTGATTAATTTATTGGTTTTGCTTCTGCTTTTGGTAGCGATGAATCAACTGCCCTTAAAATTAGAATTTCCTTTACTTACCTTAGGCACTCCTGTTTTATGTTTTATAAGTTTGTTTTTTTTCTTTTTCTGGTTGGTGCGATTCCAATGGCCTTTGTTCCTTTTTCTAATTGCTTTTGCATTGAGTTTTGAATCATGGCAACTGCTTTACCAATTTAAATCTAATGCAATTACCACTTCTCAGGGTCTTAAAATTATGAGTTTTAATGTTCGTTCTTTTAATCGTTTTGATTGGCTAAAAGAAAAGGAGGTTCCTCAGTCTATAGCAGATTTTATCGAAAAAAACGCGCCAGATGTGATTTGTTTTCAGGAATATGCTGTAAAGTTAGCTCCAAAGTTCAACAAGTATCCCTATCAAATTTTTATGCCCTATAAAGAAAAAGGTCAAATAGGCAGCTGTATTGTATCAAAATTTCCATTGCTACAGCCAGAATCTATTCCTTTTGAAGGCTCTTCAAACGGAGGAATGCAGAGTGATCTTTTATGGAAAAAAGATACTCTAAGACTGTATAATATACACTTTGAATCCCTTCGTATTAATTCAAAAGACACCCTTTTTTCTACCCAGTATTCTAAAAAATTTGCTTCTAAAGTCGCCACTGTTTTTAAACAACAAAAAAAACAAATCAAACAATTTAACACGCTTGCTACAGAGAGTCCCCATCCCGAAATTATATGTACTGATTTAAATAACAATGCCTTTTCAGAAAGTTATCAGTCGGTGGCAAAAGGGCGTTTCGATGCTTTTATGGAACAAGGAAAAGGCTTTGGAGGAACTTATCGGTTTCCTTATTTTCCCTTGCGAATTGATTATATTTTAACCGACTCAAAGTTGAAGGTCATTGATTTCGAAACACATGAGCTTCAATTATCCGATCATAAACCAATCTCTGCAATAATAAGCCTGTAGTTATCAGCTCTTTGTATTTAAAATATAATTAGCACAATTTGGTCCAAGATTGAACAAGGCGTCCAAGATGCTCAAATTGGGTAAAAAACCAAATTTATCACTGAATACTTGTGTGTAGGGTTCTGGGTTGTATGGGGTTGTTTCTTTTGCTAATAGCAATACTTCCATTGGTTGATGTTCTTCTGTGAGCGTTTCGGTCCGCTTAAAGTTTAGTGGGATGTCCATAAGCTCCATCAATTTTTCGATTAGTTGGAGGTTGTATTCGAAAAGGGAAGGTTTTTTTTCTTTAAAAAATGGATAAAGATCTGTTTCATAAAACTCAAAATAAGGGGAGGAGCGATACGCTGAGCAAAGGGATTTCCAATGCTGTTTTTGCCAGTTCATGTCATAGGCTATCAAAACCTCTTTATCTTTTGGTTTTATACCATTGTGGTGGTGTTTGATTGGTATAGTCAAACGTAGTATGCCATTTGCACCATATAATAGGGTGCGGTTGCGGTAGGTTTGTTTTTGATAATAGGTTTCACCAGAAAAACATACCAACTCTTGTTTTAGCAACCAATTGAAATAGTTAATATTAGGTAAATAAGCTGGGCATAGCAGCGGGATCATGCTGCGGTTTTATTTTTTTTTCTTCTGTAAATAACCCAGCCTTGCCAAAGTAGAAGTACAACCACAAAGTAAGGGAAGTAAGAAAAACGAGCACCTGGGCCGTCTACAGTGGTAAAGACTCTGTCCCAGCGGATGCTCCAATTTTTGATGCCATCATTGATACCTTTAATGCTAAACCAAATGAAAATTGGTTTTCCTACGATGTGATCGTCTGGAACAAACCCCCAAAACCTACTGTCCTCGGATTTATGTCTGTTGTCTCCCATCATCCAGTAGTAGTCTTTTTTAAAAGTATATTGCTGTATAGCTGTTCCGTTTATCTTAATTTCATTAGGAGTGAGTTCCAACTCATTTTCTTCATATTCGTCTATGATTTTTTTATAGAGGGCTAGGTTAGATCGATTTAATTCTACAGTCATGCCCTTTTTTGGAATCAGAATCGGACCAAATGTGTCTTCATTCCAATCATAGGGTATTTTATTTGGGAAAAAGGCTTCGTTGGGAATTTTACTGGTATTGATTCTTCGTACAACACTATCTATTCCATTCGCTTTTCTGAGCTTGTCCGCTTCCTCTAAAGTCAGGGTCATTTCTTTTTTAACTTCTAAAATCTCACTTACCCTAAGGTTTGCTTTACGTACCACCTCTGTCGGGAGTCCTTTACCCTCAGTGATCACTCGAAAATTTTCCACTGTGTTTCCTGTTCTACCAATAATATAAGGGAGTATTTGCTGGTAGCTATTCTCAGTGATATTTTCAATTTTATAGGTTCTATTGAAATCTTCAAATCCTTCTTTAAGTAAGCTTCTAGAAGAAACACCCTTATTCGCATAGGCAAAGTGGGTGTATTGAACTTCCGCTCGCTCGGGGAGTTCGTTTTTTAATCCATTGGTATAAACAAACCCTTCTTTGATTTCCAAGGTGTCTCCAGGAATACCTACACATCGTTTTACATAATTGGATTTTTTGTCTATGGGTTTATCCACTCTTTTTTCACGAACAAAAAACTGACGAACAGTATCTGCGGGCCAACTAAAGACTACAATCTCATTGCGTTCAATTTTTTGAAGTCCAGGCAATCGCAAATAGGGAATTTGAGGTTTTTTAAGGTAAGACCGAATTTTAACTCCTGGTATTGTGTCGTGTACCATAGGGACAGAAACAGCCGTCATAGGGACTCTAGCGCCGTAATGAAATTTACTTACAAAAAGAAAATCTCCTATCAGTAATGATTTTTCTAATGAACCTGTTGGAATAATGTAGGGCTGTATTACATAGTTGTGAACTATTGTTGCTGCTACTACAGCGAATAAAATTGAACTGATTGTTTCGCCAATGCCTGTTTTAGGGCGAAGACTTCGGTCGGGTTGGTATTTAAGGTCTTTGCTGTAATTTACTGAGAAGAGATACAAGCCAAAAGTAAGGAGCACAAGTGCGGTATCTTTGGTCGTATTTTTTCTAAAGCTACGCATGGTTTCAACCCAGATAACACCTACAAGAATCAGATTGATGGTTGGTATAAAAAGCAATATAACCCACCAGGTAGGACGCTTGATGATTTTCATCAAAAGAATTGCGTTATATATGGGAATTGCGGCCTGCCAGGATTGATATCCAGCAGCTTTATACAATTTCCAAGTCCCCATGAAATGGACTATTTGAACAAATAAAAAGAAGAGTAACCACTGTGAGAATGTCATGGGTAGTTTTTTTCAAAGATAAGAGTATCGTCCAAAAGCTAGGGAGTATTAAGAAATTTTTAAAACATCCTCCATACTGTAGACCCCTTTTTTTCCTACGAGCCACTCTGCGGCTATCACGGCTCCTAGAGCAAATCCATCTCGTTTAAAGGCTTCGTGTTTTAATGTAATTTGATCGATATCTGAACGGTATTCCACTGAGTGAGTACCTGGAACCTCTCCAGTTCTTTCTGATGTGATATTAAGACTGTTTTTTGACGACTTACCTTGTGTCCAATGCTCATAATGTGTATGCTTGATTATGTCCTCTGCAAGTGAAATAGCAGTACCACTGGGAGCATCCTGCTTATGGATGTGGTGAATTTCTTCAATGTCAGCTCGATAGTCCTTTAGGTGTGGTTGTAAGAGTTGCGCCACATATTGGTTGATTTTAAAAAACAGATTGACTCCAATACTGAAATTTGAAGCATAGAGAAAAGCACTTTCTTTTTCTTTGCAAAAAGAGGTGACTTCCCCGTAGTGATCTAGCCATCCCGTTGTTCCACTAACCACGGGAACCCCAAGCTCTAAAGCCATTTTGATATTATTAACAGCTGCTTCGGGAACACTAAAGTTAACTGCTACATCCGCTTTTTCAAGGACTCCTTCTTGATGTTCTTTGTCTAAAATATAAACGAGTTCATGGTTGCGCTTTTCTGCATAAGAAGCGATTTTTTTACCCATTTTACCGTAACCGAGTAGTGCAATATTCATTTATTCTTAAAATTTCACTGCAAGACGAAGTCCTGTCAGTTCTGGGTCTAAAATTAGGTTTGGTGTTACCGAGAGGTCTTCACTTACGTTAAATTGTAACAAATGTGCGCTTACGTTGGCTTCCAGTATGTTGAGCATGTAAGAAGCTGCAGCCAGAACAAGGGCAATGTCCCTGTAGTTTTTGTGAAAATCCATCCCAATTAAAAGTTGTTCTGTGGTAATGGGAATGGCTTTTTCTAAAAATTCATCATCAAAAAAGCCATTCAAACGTCTTTTATAGGCCATTCGATAGGAGTTCATCTCTTTGTTATTGAGATTGTAATAATAAAGTGATGCACCAATGGCCGCATAAATAATTGGTACTTTCCACGCTTTTCCAAGATAAGCCTGACCCAATCCTGGTACGATTGCTGAGTAAAATGCAGCTTTGGAAGGTGTAAGTGGGTCGTTGATCAAACGTTGTATTCTTGGGGAATATTTTGAATTTATGGACAGGCTATCGGGTATTGCAAAGGGTTCGGTGCTATTTGACTCTTGAGCAAAACCGGTCCCGCTCAAAAGTAGAAGTAGCAATACACCAATATTTCTAGCGTCCACTTTTGATTTTGTTTAGAATGTGTTGAAGTTGTTCTTGAGACTCAAAATTTATTTTAAGCACTCCTTTCCCTTGGTCATTTGCACTGACACTTACCGAGGTGTTAAAAAGTGCTTGGAGCTCTTCAGCTGCTTGTTTTACAAAGGGAGATTCGTAATTTGAGGTTTTTCCTTTGGGATGTTTTAGTTTTCTAACCAGTGATTCTACTGCTCGAACAGATAATCCTTTTTTAACGATTTGTTTGTAGAGTTCAATTTGGGTTCCTGGATCGTCTACATTGACCAGTGCACGCCCATGTCCCATAGAAATAAATTGATCTCTAATACCTGTTTGAATGATAGGATCTAATTTCAATAGGCGCATATAGTTTGTAATAGTAGTTCTTTTTTTGCCAACACGCTCACTCAATTGTTCTTGTGTAAGATTGATTTCTTCAATCAAGCGTTGGTAGGAAAGTCCTATTTCTATGGGATCTAAATCTTGTCTTTGGATGTTTTCTACTAGAGCCATCTCAAGAGACTCTTGGTCATTTGCTAAACGAACGTATGCAGGGATGAATTCCATTCCTGCCATCTGGGAAGCGCGTAATCTACGCTCACCAGAAATCAATTCATACGTGTTTCCCTTTGTTTTTCGGACGGTTACTGGTTGAATGACACCCAACTCTTTTATTGATGAACTGAGTTCTTTAAGCGCTTCTTCGTTAAAGTGTGTTCTGGGTTGAAAAGGATTGGTCGTGATTTGCTTTATGGGTAAATCAATTATGCTACCTATGACTTGTTCTGCATTTTTATCTGAAACAGAATTTATTCCATTCGCTGGGTCATTCAGTAAGGCAGAAAGCCCTCTTCCTAAAACTTGCTTTCGATTTGATTTGGCCATTACTTCAGTTTATTTCTTTTTATGATTTCATTTCCCAAGGACAAATAACTTTTTGCTCCTCTACTCGAGGCATCATAGGTTATAATGTCCTCTCCAAAACTGGGTGCTTCACTCAGTCGTATATTTCTTTGGATGATTGTTTTAAACACCATTTTTCCAAAATGCTTTTTTACTTCTTCTACAACTTGGTTTGAAAGTCTGAGACGTGTATCATACATGGTGAGTAACAGACCTTCAATGTCTAAAGTTCTGTTGTGAATTTTTTGAACACTTTTTATGGTATTTAGCAATTTTCCTAGACCTTCTAGCGCAAAATATTCACATTGTATAGGGATGATAACTGCATGAGCAGCAACCAAGGCATTTAATGTAATTAATCCCAAGGAAGGAGCACAGTCAATCAAAATATAATCGTAATGATTCTGTATTTGCTCTAATTTTTTTTTGAGCATGTACTCCCTTTCTTTTTTATCTACTAATTCAATTTCCGAAGCAACTAGGTCAATGTGTGATGGAATAAGGTCAACATTGGGACTGTTTGTTTTTAGGATAGCCTCTTGTGTCTCTACGCTATGATCTAAGAGCTGGTAAGTGCCTGCTTTGACATTAGTTACTTCGACACCAAGTCCAGAGGTTGCATTTGCCTGAGGATCTGCGTCTATCAGAAGAACCTGTTTTTCTAGTATACCTAGAGCAGCGGCGAGATTGACCGCTGTTGTGGTTTTACCAACACCACCCTTCTGATTTGCAATTGCTATTATTTTACCCATCTATAATTAAAATGCCCTTAAAAATACAATTATTTCGCGCTGTAGAAAAGGAATAATAACAGGATTTATCAAGGGTTTATGATGCCAAAATTCAATGATTACTCTTTTCTTAAACTGTCATTGAGTTCTATGATAAAAACGGTTTCATTTTCTTTTTTGTGTCCGTACTTTTCTCTTGCAAAACGCTCTAAACTGTCTTTGTTTTGAAGTTGTTTGATAGTTTTGGTGTCTTTTTCAATCACTTCTTTGAGTGCTTTTTTTTCTCGTTCTAATTGTTCGATTTCCTGGTTGAGTTCTGAATGTATTGTCCAGGAGTGAGAATCGATAAATAGCATCCACACTGTGAAGCCTAGCAGTATACCTCCATAAAGGTAGTAGATGCGCTTTTTAGAATCGATTTGTTTCCATGGGAAGCGCGGCTTCATTTATTCTAATTTTAATTCACTCGTATTGGCAACTCTTTGCGATGTAATTTGGTCATCATAATGATTTCCCCATTGATTTAATATGTAATTCATGACATCTGCAATTTCTTCATTGTCCAAGCCTTGATTTGCCATAACTCCCTCATAAATCTCATCATTCACGGAGATAGGTCCTTTGAGTCCGTATTTTATTCCTGCTATCGAACGATCAATATCTTCAAATAAATAGTCAGAAGCCTTTAGAGGAGGGAAAACACCTGATACTCCTTCTCCA
>VMCW01000138.1 GCA_008081175.1 Flavobacteriaceae bacterium | reverse complement strand
ATTTCACCCGTTGGGTTTAATAGTACACATGCGTTTTCATCAAAACGAATGTAGGATCCATCTGGGCGACGCACTTCTTTACGAGTACGTACTACCACTGCGGTAGAAACCTGTCCCTTTTTTACGGTTCCAGAAGGTGATGCTTCTTTTACTGTAACTACAATTTTATCCCCAATTGAAGCGTAACGTCTTTTTGTACCCCCCAAAACGCGGATGGTGAGCACTTCCTTTGCACCGGTATTATCGGCTACCTTGAGTCTAGATTCTTGTTGTACCATCTTACTTCGCTCTTTCTATTATTTCGACCATTCTCCAGCACTTTGATTTACTCATTGGTCTTGTTTCCATTATTTTTACAGTATCCCCGATGTTACAATCGTTTTTTTCATCGTGAGCTACGTATTTTTTTGTCTTTAAAACGAATTTACCATACATGGGGTGCTTTACTTTTTTTACTTCAGAAACCACTATGGATTTTTCCATTTTGTTACTGGTAACTACACCGATTCGTTCTTTTCTTAAATTTCTTGTTTCCATGTGCTTATGCTTCTTGGTTGCTTAAAGCGGTTTTTAGTCGAGCTACTACGCGGCGCGCTGTTTTGATTTGTAATGGATTTTCAAGAGGAGAAATGGCGTGTGTCATTTTTAACTCACTCAATTGTTTTTGATATTCTGTCAATTTATCTTGAAGATCCTCCTTGGAAAGCTTGCTGATTTCTGATTGTTTCATAACTAGTTTCTTAAGCTTCGTAATCTCGAGCTACTACAAATTTTGTTTTAACTGGAAGTTTTTGTGCTGCCAATCGCAATGCTTCTTTAGCAATATCATAAGGCACACCTGCTACTTCAAACATGATACGGCCTGCTTTGGTAACGGCAACAAAATATTCTGGTGCTCCTTTTCCTTTTCCCATTCGTACTTCAAGAGGCTTTTTAGTAATGGGCTTGTCTGGAAAAATTTTAATCCAAAGCTGTCCTTCTCTTTTCATGTAACGTGTTGCGGCAATACGGGCTGCTTCAATCTGACGAGAGGTAATGAATACAGAATCTAATGCTTTGATCCCAAACATTCCATTCGAAAGTTGATGTCCTCTTCCAGAGAGCCCTTTCATGCGCCCTTTCTGGGTTTTTCGAAATTTTGTCTTTTTTGGTTGTAACATGGTTTTCTATTGTATTATTTACGTCTGCGTTGGCGTCCACCACCTCCTGCTGTTGCGTTGGAGTTGTTTTGTGTTTTCTTTGACATTCCTACTAATGGAGAGAGTTCTCTTTTTCCATACACCTCTCCTTTCATAATCCAAACTTTTATCCCTAATCTACCATAAGTAGTGTGCGCTTCAACCAAAGCGTAATCGATATCAGCACGGAAGGTAGATAGTGGAATACGACCTTCTTTGTAGGATTCTGAACGCGCCATTTCGGCTCCGTTCAATCGACCTGAAATTTGGATCTTGATACCTTCAGCATTCATTCGCATAGCAGCGGCAATTGCCATTTTGATAGCACGACGGTAAGAGATTCTACTTTCGATTTGTCTCGCAACGCTAGATCCCACAAGCTGGGCATCCAATTCGGGTCGCTTGATTTCAAAAATATTAATCTGAACCTCTTTCGCTGTTATTTTGCGAAGCTCTTCTTTAAGCTTATCTACTTCCTGACCTGCTTTACCAATGATGATACCAGGTCTTGCTGTTGTGATGGTAATGGTGATGATTTTCAGTGTTCTTTCTATAATTACATTAGAAACACTAGCCTTGGATAGACGTACATGTATGTATTTACGAATTTTGTCATCCTCAGCGATTTTATCACCGTAGTTTCTTCCACCATACCAGTTAGAATCCCATCCTCTGATGATTCCTAAACGATTTCCTATTGGGTTTGTTTTTTGTCCCATATTAAGCTTCAATAGTATTTGATCCCAAAACCACTGTAACATGGTTGGAACGTTTGCGAATTCGATGTGCTCTACCTTGTGGAGCGGGGCGTAATCTTTTTAACATACTTCCTCCATCCACACGGATTTCAGAAACATAAAGGTTTGCCTTTTCAATATCTTCAGACTCATTTTTTGATTGCCAGTTGGCAATCGCTGAAAGTAACAATTTTTCTAAACGGCGTGAGGCCTCTTTCGGGCTGAACTTTAAAATAGCTAAAGCCTTGTCTATAGACTCTCCACGAACTTGGTCTGCGACCAAACGCATTTTACGAGGAGAAGTAGGACAATTATTTAATTTAGCAAAAGCAAGATTTTTCTTTGCATCTTTAAGTTCCTGTGCGGTTTGTCTTTTACGATTTCCCATGAGTACTTTTATTTATTGCCTTTGTTTTTGTTTCCTCCATGTCCACGGAAGTTACGTGTCATTGAAAATTCTCCTAATTTGTGACCTACCATGTTTTCAGTTATGTAAACTGGCACAAATGTTTTACCGTTGTGTACACCAATGGTTTGTCCTACAAAATCTGGGGTAATCAAAGAGGCACGAGACCATGTTTTGATTACTGATTTTTTATTTTCTTCTACGTTTTTCATCACTTTCTTTTCAAGACTGTGATGTACAAAAGGTCCTTTTTTTAATGAACGAGCCATACTCTATTATTTTTTTCTGCGTTCTATGATGAACTTGTTACTAGCTTTCGTTTTAGATCTAGTGCGGTAACCTTTAGCAGGTATACCGTTGCGTGATCTTGGATGTCCTCCAGATGCACGACCTTCTCCACCTCCCATGGGGTGATCTACAGGGTTCATCGCTACAGGACGAGTACGTGGTCTTCTACCAAGCCATCTGGAACGACCTGCTTTACCAGAAACCAACAATTGGTGATCTGAATTGGAAACTGTACCAATAACCGCCATACAAGTAACAAGAATCAAGCGTGTTTCTCCAGAAGGCAGTTTTACTGTTGCAAACTTGCCATCACGAGCCATCAGTTGAGCAAAAGCTCCAGCACTTCGTGCAATAGCAGCTCCTTTACCTGGACTAAGTTCGATACTAGAAATAATGGTTCCTAAAGGAATATCTGATAGATAAAGTGCATTTCCAATTTCTGGACCTGCTTGTTTACCCGACATAACCGTTTGACCTACCTCTAATCCATTAGGAGCAATGATGTATCTTTTTTCTCCATCTGTATATTCAACTAAAGCGATAAAAGCGGTTCTGTTGGGATCGTATTCGATGGATTTAACTTCGGCAGCAACATCAAATTTATTACGTTTAAAATCGATTACACGATAGCGCTTTTTGTGACCACCACCAATGTGGCGAGAGGTCATCTTACCTTTATTGTTTCTACCGCCCGTTCTTTTCTTGGGCTCCAATAAACTCTTCTCCGGCTTATCAGTAGTAATTGCGTCGAATCCATTTACTACTCTAAAACGCTGCGCAGGAGTTATTGGTTTTAATTTTCTAACTGACATCTGACGCGATTATAAATTACTATAAAAATCTATGGCATCTCCTTCTGCAACTTGCACAATAGCTTTTTTTGTTGCGTTGGTTTTACCTTTTTGAATTCCTGTTTTGGTGTAGCGCATTTTGCGTTGTGGACCGTAATTCTGTGTTTTAACACTGTCCACAGTAACACCGTAAGCAGCTTCTACTGCTTTTTTAATCTCCACTTTGTTTGCTTTTGTATCGACCAAAAAAGTATACTTATTAAAGCGTTCGCTACCTAAAGTAGCTTTCTCTGTAATGATAGGTTTTATTAATATACTCATGACTAACGATTCAAAAGTGATTCAAGTTCCGCAATTGCACCTTCTGAAATAATCAAACTATTTGCATTTGATATTTTGTAAGTGTTTAATTCTGAGTTGGTTACAACTTTAGAATTTTTTAAATTACGAGACGACAAATATACATTTTTATTCAAGTCGCCCAAGACTAGAAGGCTTTTTTTCTCAGCGAGGCCAAGAGCGGATAGCATTTTGATGTATTCTTTTGTTTGAGGTTTGTCCATTTGGAAGTCTTCAAGAATCACGATTGACTTCTGTTTGGCTTTAATACTCAAAGCAGATTTACGTGCTAAACGCTTTACTTTTTTATTGACTTTTTGGCTGTAATCTCTAGGGGTAGGACCAAAAACACGTCCCCCTCCTTTAAACAATGGATTTTTGATACTCCCCGCACGTGCAGTACCTGTTCCTTTTTGTTTTTTAATTTTACGAGTACTACCAGTGATCTCTGCTCTTTCTTTCGCCTTGTGAGTCCCTTGGCGTTTGTTGGCCAAATGCGACTTAACGTCTAGATATATTGCGTGATCATTGGGCTCTATTCCGAAAACGGCTGTATTGAGTTTTACTTTTCTACCGGTTTCTTTTCCTTGTATGTTAAGTACGTTTAATTCCATTATTTCCGAACGATTACGTATGCGTTTTTATGACCTGGAACACATCCTTTAACCACAAGAAGGTTCTTTTCAGGTACTACTTTTACCACTCTTAGGTTGATTACCTTCACCTTGCTGTTACCTGTTTGTCCCGCCATACGCATTCCTTTGAATACTCGTGCAGGATAAGAGGCAGCACCAATTGAACCGGGTGCACGTAGTCTGTTGTGCTGTCCGTGTGTAGCTTGTCCTACTCCACCAAATCCGTGGCGTTTTACTACACCTTGGAAACCTTTTCCTTTTGAAGTTCCAGATACATCTACAAAATCTCCTTCTGCAAAATGATCCACGGTAACTGTGTCACCCAAATTTAATTCTTGTTCAAAATTCTGGAATTCGACGAGCTTCTTTTTAGGTGCAACTTTAGCTTTTTTGAAGTGACCCACTTCTGCTTTAGTGACCTGTTTTTCTGCCTTGTCATCGAAACCCAGTTGAACAGCTTCATACCCGTCAACCGCAAGGGTTCTGACTTGGGTAACCACGCATGGCCCAACCTCTAGTACAGTACAAGGGATGTTTTTCCCATTGTCGTCATAAAGGCTAGTCATACCGATTTTTTTTCCTATTAACCCAGACATTGTTTTTTTATTTAATTACTAATTGATTATACTTTAATTTCTACTTCAACACCACTAGGCAACTCGAGTTTCATGAGTGCATCAATGGTTTTTGATGAAGAGCTGTAAATGTCCAACAATCTTTTGTATGAGGACAATTTGAACTGCTCACGCGATTTTTTATTTACGTGAGGAGAACGCAAAACAGTAAAGATTTTCTTGTGTGTTGGTAATGGGATAGGTCCCGTTACTACCGCACCTGTATTTTTTACAGTTTTTACGATTTTATCAGCCGACTTGTCTACTAAATTGAAGTCGTATGATTTTAATTTGATTCTAATTTTTTGGCTCATGCGATTGCTGTTTATACTTTTTTACCATTTACTTCCGCAATAACTCCTTCTGAAATATTGGATGGAGTTTCAGCATAGTGAGAAAATTCCATAGTGGAAGTAGCACGCCCTGAAGAGAGTGTTCGTAAAGAAGTAACATATCCAAACATTTCAGATAGAGGTACTTCTGCTTTGACTACTTTAGAACCTGCGCGATCATCCATAGAGTTCACTTGTCCACGTCTGCGGTTGAGGTCTCCAACGATATCTCCCATGTTTTCTTCTGGAGTCAATACTTCCAATTTCATGATGGGTTCCATGATCACAGGACCAGAACTTCTAGCAGCTTCTTTAAAACCAAGTTTAGCTGCTAACTCAAAAGAAAGCGAATCGGAATCCACAGGGTGGAATGATCCATCTTCCAATGTAATTTTCATTGAGTCTAGTTCAAAGCCTGCTAATGGACCATTGTTCATTGCTTCTTTAAATCCTTTCTCTACAGAAGGGATGTATTCTTTAGGAATATTTCCTCCTTTGATCAAGTTGACAAATTCCAGTCCAACTTTTCCTTCCTCTCCAGGTTCCATAGTAAAGACAATATCCGCAAATTTACCTCTACCACCTGTTTGTTTTTTGTAAACCTCACGGTGTTTTGCTTGAGAAGTGAGTGCTTCTTTGTATTCTACTTGTGGTTTTCCTTGGTTGACTTCTACCTTAAATTCGCGTTTCAAACGATCCACGATAATATCTAAGTGTAACTCACCCATACCTGAGATGATGGTTTGTCCGGACACCTCGTCAGATTTCACTTGAAAGGTAGGATCTTCCTCTGCAAGTTTTCCTAATGCCATACCGAGTTTGTCCACATCGGCTTTTGTCTTAGGTTCAACTGCAATACCGATTACGGGATCTGGGAAGTCCATACTTTCCAAAATAATCGGTGATTTTTCTGCAGAAAGGGTATCTCCTGTTTTGATGTCTTTAAATCCAACAGCCGCTCCAATATCTCCTGCTTCTATAAAGTCGATAGAGTTTTGTTTGTTAGAGTGCATTTGGTAAATACGAGAGATACGTTCCTTGTTTCCAGAGCGATTGTTCAATATGTAAGAACCAGCGTCTAGTCTTCCAGAATAAGCACGGAAGAAAGCTAAACGTCCTACAAACGGATCGGTAGCAATTTTAAATGCAAGTGCAGAAAAAGGTTCGCTCACTGAAGGCTTGCGAGCAATCTCTTGACCGTTGTCTGGATTGGTACCTATAATTGCTTCTTTGTCCTCAGGAGAGGGTAGATAACGACATACGGCATCCAAAAGAAACTGTACTCCTTTGTTTTTGAAGGAAGAACCACAAATCATTGGAATGATACTCATGTCTTGTGTTGCTGCACGCAAGGCTGCATGAATTTCATCGGGACTGATACTGTCTGGATCTTCAAAGAATTTTTCCAATAGATTTTCATCGTATTCAGCCACTGCCTCAATAAGTTCTGCACGATATTTTTCAACATCTGCAAGCATATCGTCAGGGATTGGCACCTCATCGAATGTAGATCCGAAATTATCTTCGTGCCATACAATTGCCTTGTTTGTTACTAAATCTACGATTCCTTTAAAGTCCTCTTCTTCTCCGATATTGAGTACAATAGGTACGGCATTTGATTTTAACATCTCGCGCACTTGTGTACTCACATTTAAGAAATTGGCTCCTTGACGATCCATTTTATTAACAAATCCGATACGGGGAACTCGGTAGTTGTCCGCTAACCTCCAGTTGGTTTCAGATTGAGGCTCAACACCATCAACTGCTGAAAATAAAAAAACCAATCCATCGAGTACTCGAAGTGATCGGTTTACTTCCACAGTAAAGTCTACGTGACCGGGAGGGTCTAGGATGTGGAAGTGATAAGGCTGGGAATCTGCTGTGGGCTGACCCTGATCTTGAGGGAAGGTCCAAGT
>VMCW01000100.1 GCA_008081175.1 Flavobacteriaceae bacterium | reverse complement strand
GTTTGTATTTTTTTAATTTGTAGTGTACTTGCAAGAAATTAAAAACTCGATTTACTTCTTTTAAAATTTTCTGGTCTGATGTAAAGAGGGTGTAATCAGTATAGATTTTAGCGGTATCTTCATTAAAATTTCCAGTACTGATAAAACCATAGCGCTTTTTCTTTCCCTTGGTTTTTTTCTCTATAACACAGATTTTAGAATGCACTTTTAATCCTGGAATTCCAAAAACCAATTCTACACCAGCAGCCTGCATTTGCTCAGCGTAGGTAATGTTATTGGTTTCATCAAAACGGGCCTGAAGCTCAATTTGAACCAATACTTTTTTACCATTTTTTGCTGCATTTATAAGTGATCTTGCAACATTAGATATTTTAGACAAACGGTAAATTGTAATTTTAATGGTCGTAACCTCAGGATCTAATGCTGCCTCGCGTAAAAATTTTATGACAAAAGAAAAGCTGTGATAGGGAGTATAGAGCAGATAATCTTTACTGTCTACAGCCTTTAAAATACTCTTCTCAAGTGAAAGTCCTTTAATTGGGAGAGGTTCGATACGATCATATAATAAATCCGGACGATTGAGTTGAGGTAATTTCATATAATCTCTACGATGGTGGTAACGGCCGCCAGGAATAAGACTGTCATTTGTCCCAACTCCCAAAAGATCTTTGACAACTGCTAAAGTATCTTTTGATATTTCCTTATCGTAAACCAAACGAACAGGCTCTGCTAATATTCGGTCACGTACACTTTCAATAATTTTATTGATGTAACTTTTTGACACATCTCCTTCCATATCCAGCTCAGCATCTCGGGTTACCTTGATCATGTGGGACTCAATATGGGAGTAATCGAAGAAATTGAAGATCAAATGAAAATGATAACGTATCAAATCATCCAAAAACATAACACATTGTTTGTCCCCTATTTTAGGTAAGACAATAAAGCGATCTAAATCTGTTGGAAGTTCTATAAGCGCATACTCTGATTTTCTGTTTTTGGTATTATTAAAATGCAATTTTACTGCAAGAAATGCTAAGTGGTCTGAAAAATCCTGGGGTTCATCCTTAGAGACTATAATGGTCATTAAAGCCGGACTCACTTTCTGAATAAAATATTCTTTTAAAAAAGCTTCATGTTCTTTGTAAACTTGATTTTCATTAATGAAAAATATTTTTTGATGCTCTAATTCTTTTTCAATTTCAGAAAGAATCTGAGTACTTTCCTTTTGTTGTTCTATTACTTTTTGGGTTATCCTCTCTAAAAGATCAGTAGCGCTTTGACCTCCAAAAATGCGTTTCCCTGTTTTTTCTGACTGCGCTATACGCTGCACTGTTGCAAAACGCACTTGAAAAAATTCATCAAGATTGTTTGAAAAAATACCAACAAAACGGAGCCTTTCCAATAAAGGAACTTCAGGATGAGCCGCTTCTTGAAGAACGCGCGCGTTGAAATCCAACCAACTCAATTCTCTGTTAATATAACGCTGCATTTTTTCCATTTCTAATTCAGTATTTCTTTTGGCAATCCCAGCTCAAGTTTTCCTTCTGAAACAGCATTCCACGAAGACTGTGAGAAGGTCAATTTTGCCCATGCTGCTGTAGGTAGGTGAAAAAAAGAACTTCCACTCAATTGAGCAGCTACTTCAGTAAAAGCGGGATTGTGACCCACACAGACTACATAGTTCATTACATCTGGAAGAGCATTAATGAATCGGAGTACTTGCAGAGGTTCAAAAGTATATAATTCTTCTACAATTTTGAGCCTATCAAATGGTTGCTTTAACGTGTGAAGTGCGATAGATGCTGTATGGCAGGCCCTGTTAGCTGGACTAGAATAAAAACAATCTGCTGGTATAAAAATATCAGAGCAGTTTAAGGCCATTTGTTCAATTCTTCGCATTCCTCTTTCCGTCAATGTTCTGTTCCGATCAGCAACAGCATATTCCCAGGAGGACTTAGCATGACGTAATAAAACGAGTGTTTTCATATAATCAAGGGGCTAATCGTTCTATGGTCCAATATCCAGATTGTAGCTTACAACGAATTCTATCGTGCAATCTATTGGGTCTTCCCTGCCAAAATTCGACACATATGGGTTTTACTTTATAGCCTCCCCAGTGTTCTGGCCTTTCGATAGGCTTGCTTTTATATTCAATTTCAAGGGCTTCTAATTTAGCCTCCATAATGGAACGGTCGGAAATAACCCTACTTTGATCAGAAACCAATGCTCCCAACTGACTTCCCTTTGGACGAGATTTAAAGTAGGTATCTGATGCTTCAGAAGTCAATTTTTCAACTTCTCCTTTTATGATGACCTGACGTTCTAAAGGAGCCCAAAAAAAGGACAACCCTACTTTGGGGTGATGCGCAATTGACATGCCCTTTTCGCTTTGATAATTCGTATAAAAAACAAATCCTTCTTCTGTAAAGGCTTTAAGAAGTACTATTCGTGCTTTAGGAAAATCATCAAGCCCTAAAGTAGCGAGTGTCATAGCATTTGCTTCTTCTATTTCTGGATGCTGATGTGCCTGTTCGAACCAAAACTTAAAAAAAGCCATAGGATCTCCTTTTAAATCACTTGCTTCTAAAGTGCTTTTATCATATGATTTTCTGAGATGTCCTAAGTCTTCTTTGTTCATTCTTCTTGCAAGTTACAATCCATTTTCTTCAAATTGAAAAAGTTTTTAAATCTTCGGCCAAAAAGACCATTTCAAAAATACGCGAGGCCTCATCAATGAATGCAGCTTTATCATCATACCGATTGGAATAATGCCCCAAAACTAATTTTTTTACTTGGGCAGCTTGAGCAATTTTTGCCGCTTGAAGGGCAGTGCTGTGTTTTGTTTTTGCTGCTAAATCGCTATGACTTTCTAAAAAGGTAGCCTCGTGATACAATAAGTCTACTCCCTTTATAAGGGGTATTATTTTTTCATTATAAGCGGTATCACTACAGTAGGCATATTGTTTTGGAGGGTCTGGAGAAAATGTAAGTTTCTCGTTTTCTATAAGCTCACCTTTTGAAAGCTCAATGGATTGTCCTTGTTGTAATTGTTTGAAATGGAAGTGTTCCAATTCTAATCCTTCTATTGCCTGGGTATTGATTTTACGCATTTTTGATTTCGTAGTAAATAAAAAACCATTGGTATATACCCTATGATCAAGTGGAATGGTAGAAACAGTAACCCCTTCGTCCTCATAGATCAATTCACTTTCTGTAGATGACAACTCGTGAAAATACAATGAATAGTTTGTCCACGAGTTAGCCAATTTAAGCTGTAATGTGATACTCTCTTTTATTCCCACTGGGCCATAGATATGCAAGTCGGTTGTACGCCCCAACAAGCGAAAAGTACTTATTAAACCGATCAATCCATAAAAGTGATCACCATGTAAATGCGAAATAAAAATGTGCTTGATTCTGGAAAATTTGGCTTTGGATTTTCTCAATTGCATTTGAGTGCCTTCACCACAGTCAATTAAAAAAAGGTTACCCGCTACTTCTATTAATTGTGAGCTCGTATGCTTGTTTTCCCTTGGTGTTGCCGAGTGACACCCCAATATTGTGAGTTCGATCATTTCAAAAGCCTAAATCGCGTTGCATTTGTTCAAAGGAAATAAAGTCTAAAGCTTCTGTTTTTGTTGGCACAAAATTCCATTCCCCAAGCTGTTCGGTTTGTTGATCTACAGGAAGTAGTAGTACTAAACAACGGTTTACATTCTCTTGGTGTGACTTTATTTTTTTTAATAAAGGAAAGTTTGGTTGGCAATTAGAACAATCTACGATAAGATCTTGATCGTTATTTTGAAGTGATTTTGTCAGCTCTTCAAATTGATTTTCAACCTCTTGCATCAGTACACATCCTATACCAAATTCTTCCTGAAGTATCATTCGACAGCCCTTTTTAATTGCGATCCAAGTAGATAAATTATTGCCATTCGTATAGCGACACCATTTTCCACCTGATCCAAAATTATCGCTTGATCGGAATCTGCTACTTCACTGGTTATTTCTACCCCTCTGTTAATGGGACCTGGATGCAGAATTACAATTTCTTTTCTTAGTTGTTTTAAACGATCACCGTTTAAACCAAAATTTTGACTGTATTCTCTTGTTGTTGGAAAATAACTCAACTCCATCCGCTCATTTTGAACTCTTAGCATATTGGCTGCATCGCACCAATCCAGTACTTGCATTAAATTTGTTGAAGTTTTTACTCCTAAAGATTCAATGTGCTTTGGCAAAAGTGATTTTGGAGCACAAAGTGTAACTTCCGCTCCCAGCATCTTTAAGGCGTAGATATTTGAAAGTGCCACTCTGGAATGTAAAATATCTCCCACAATTGCAATACGCTTGCCGTTAAGGTCACCAAATTTTTCTAGCAGAGAATACGCATCAAGCAAAGCTTGAGATGGATGTTCGTGAGTACCATCTCCAGCGTTAATTATACAAGAATTGACCTTTTTAGATAAAAAATGTGCTGCTCCAGGATGGGGATGACGCATCACAATCATATCCACTTTCATTGCCAAAATATTATTTACGGTATCCACTAAAGTTTCTCCTTTGGAGACTGAAGACTGACTTGCTGAAAAATTAATCACGTCAGCAGAAAGTCTTTTCTCTGCAAGTTCAAAAGATAATTTTGTGCGTGTGCTGTTTTCAAAAAACAAGTTTGCGATGGTGATATCCCTTAGACTTGGAACTTTTTTAATCGGACGGTTAATCACTTCTTTAAAGTGAGTAGCAGTTTCAAAAATCAAGTGAATATCTTCGGGTTGTAGATATTTAATGCCAAGTAAATGGGATACACTTAATTTTTTCATTCGCTCTGTTTTTCTAAATAAACAATACTTTCATTTGTTCCGTCACCCCAAACCACTCTTACTTTATCACCTTGTAAAGCATCTACTTGAGCACCTAAATAATCGGGCTGAATGGGTAGGTGTCTGCTAAATCTTCGATCCACCAGGACCAACAATTCTATTGACTTAGGCCTACCATAGCTATCTATAGCTGTCAATGCAGATCGAATACTTCTACCTGTAAATAAGACATCATCAATGAAAACCACGTCCTTCCCTTCAACACTTACATTCATCTCTGTTGTTTTTGCGTTTAAGGGTTTTTCACTTCGTCTAAAATCGTCTCGAAAAAAAGTAATGTCCAATACACCAAAGGCTATTGGTTTGATTCCCTCAGCATTGAGCAACTCCATCAGTCGCTCTAATAACAGGGTGCCTCTAGGCTGTAAACCCACCAAAACAGTATTGGAAAAATCCCCATGGCGCTCAATCAACTGGTGACATAATCTACTCAGTATGATCTTTACTTTTTTCTCACTAAGAAGTACTTTTGATGCCATGTGAACTATCTTTCACAAAAGTATTGTTTTCTAGAGTATAAAAAAAACCCTCCTTGTGGAGGGTTTTTAACATTTTCAAGAAGTGTCATTGATGATTTATTCACCATCCATCTGTTCTTTTAAATTTGCCAAAGCATCCAAGTCACCAAGAGTGGTTTTCTCAGAATTTGTGGAAGCCACTTTTGCAGCCGCACGCTTGACATTTTTCAATTCTTGTTCCTTGAACATCACTGTATGAGATGCTACTACACGCTTAAATTCTTTATTGAATTCAATTATCTTAAAAGTAGCCTCCTCACCTTTCGCAAGTTTTGAACCGTCTTCTTTTTCCAAATGACGTGATGGTACAAAAGCAACGATATCATCGTTAAACTTAATTGTTGCTCCTTTGTCTACAACTTCAGTAATTGCTGCTTTGTGTTCTGTTTCTAGAGCAAATTCCTTTTCGTATTTATCCCAAGGATTGTCTTTGGTGTGTTTGTGTCCTAAACTGAGTTTACGACCTTCCACATCAAGCTCTAAAACAATTACATCTATCTTTTCTCCTAAAGTTAATACCTCTGATGGGTGTTTTACCTTTTTAGTCCAAGAAAGATCAGAAATATAAACCAGTCCGTCTATTCCTTCTTCTAATTCAATAAAGACTCCAAAGTTGGTGAAGTTTCTAACCGTACCGCTGTGTTTTGAGCCAATAGGATATTTTGAAGTGATATCTGTCCATGGGTCAGGAGTAATTTGCTTAATTCCGAGAGACATTTTACGTGACTCACGATCTAAGGTCAAGATTACTGCTTCTACCTCATC
Source organism: Flavobacteriaceae bacterium (assembly GCA_008081175.1). Lineage (GTDB taxonomy): Bacteria > Bacteroidota > Bacteroidia > Flavobacteriales > Flavobacteriaceae > MS024-2A. Next base: position 1,079 of record VMCW01000100.1, on the reverse strand, counting down.
ACCTACTTTCACAAAGTCTTGTGCAGAACGCAAGTGTGTAGACCAGGACATTTCAGAAACGTGAACGAGTCCTTCAACTCCTTCTTCAATTTCAACAAAAGCACCATAATCAGCAATCACAACTACTTTTCCTTTTACTTTATCACCTTCTTTAAGGTCTCCAGAAAGTTGATCCCATGGGTGTGCACTCAATTGTTTTAAACCGAGTTGAATTCTGGATTTGTTATCATCAAAATCTAGGATTACAACATTTAGTTTTTGATCCAGCTCCAAAATTTCACTTGGGTGGTTGATACGACTCCAAGATAAATCTGTGATATGAATCAATCCATCTACTCCACCTAGATCAATAAAGACACCATATGAAGTAATGTTTTTAACAATTCCTTCAAGTACTTGTCCTTTTTCTAATTGACCAATGATTTCTTTTTTCTGTTCCTCGATATCTGCTTCAATTAAAGCTTTATGAGAAACAACAACGTTTTTAAACTCGTGGTTTATTTTTACGACCTTAAATTCCATCGTTTTGTTGACGTACTGATCGTAATCCCGAATAGGCTTGACGTCAATTTGAGAACCGGGAAGGAAGGCTTCAATTCCAAAGACATCTACAATCATACCTCCTTTAGTTCTGCACTTCACAAAACCACTTACAATCTCAGCATTATCATGTGCGTTATTAACTCGATCCCATGCCTTGATTACACGTGCTTTTCGATGTGAAAGCACTAATTGACCAGTGCGATCCTCACGAGTATCAACGATAACCTCTACTTTATCTCCAACCTTTAGGTCGGGGTTGTAACGAAATTCATTTAAAGAGATGACTCCCTCAGATTTAGCATTGATATCAATTATGGCTTCACGCTCTGTCATATAGACAACCGTCCCTTCGATGACGTCATCATCTGAGGTATCAACAAAATTTTCTTTAACGAGTTTTTCAAATTCGTCAAGTTGTTTTTCATCAATTACATCAATTCCTTCTTGGTAATTGTGCCAATTGAAGCTTTCTAAAAATTCTGATTGAGCTTTATCAGCCGTATCTTCTTTCTTTTCAGTATCTGCTACCACGGCAA
>VMCW01000059.1 GCA_008081175.1 Flavobacteriaceae bacterium | reverse complement strand
CCAATCACTGGGGGCGTATTTCCCTTCGTTTTGGGCCTAGAGATTTTAAATCTAAAGATCGTGATGGTCTTGGAGAAAACTGGCCAATTGGATACGAAGACATAAAACCCTATTACGATAAGGTAGATAAGCTCATTGGAGTTTTTGGGAGTAAAGAAGGTATTTACAATGAACCTGATGGTTACTTCCTTCCTGCTCCAAAGCCACGTCTTCACGAATTGTATTATAAAAAAGGAGCCGAGAAAGCAGGGGTGAAAGTAATTCCTTCCCGACTATCCATACTTACAAAAAGGATCAATAATGAAAGAGGTATTTGCTTTTACTGCAGCCAATGTAGTCGTTCTTGTTCTGTATATGGAGATTTTTCTGCAGGTTCTTGTTTGATTTTCCCAGCGCAAAAATCTGGTGGTCAAGTAGATCTCTATGTCAATAGTATGGTGCGAGAAGTTTTGGTCAACGAAGAAGGAAAAGCTACTGGAGTTTCTTATATCAATAAGGAAGACAGAAAAGAATATCGTGTATCTGGAAAGGTCGTTGTCCTAGCTGCTTCAGCCTGCAGTACTGCGAGAATCTTACTCAACTCAAAAAGTGCACAACACCCCAATGGTCTGGGTAACAGTAGTAACCTAGTAGGGAAATATCTTCATGATTCTACAGGTTCAGACCGAATGGCTTTTGTTCCAGACTTAATGAATCGAAAACGCTACAACGAGGATGGTGTAGGAGGTATGCACCTCTACTCACCTTGGTGGCTAGATAACAAAAAGCTAGATTTCCCTAGAGGGTACCATATAGAAGTCTGGGGAGGTTTGGGTATGCCTAGTTATGGTACTGGATTCAATCCAAACGACCTCAATAAGTATTTAGGTTTAAAAGTTGGAGGTTATGGTAATGGACTTAAAGAAGATGTAAAAAAATTCTATGGATCTGTAATGGGTATGTCAGGACGAGGAGAATCCATTGCAAGTATTGACAACTATTGTGAAATAGACCCTACTACCGTAGATGAGTTTGGAATACCTGTATTGCGTTTCAATTACAAATGGTCTGATTATGAAAGAAAACAGGCCCGTCATATGCACAACACTTTTGAGGAAATCATTCACAACTTGGGAGGAATAGTGTTAGGTAATAAACCTGGAAAAGACAGAGACTATGGCCTTTTAAATCCAGGACGTATTATTCATGAAGTAGGAACTACTCGTATGGGTAGTGATCCCAAAAAATCGGTAGTCAATGAATTTGAACAACTCCATGATGCTAAAAATGTATTTGTAGTAGATGCAGGACCTTTTGTTTCGCAAGCAGACAAAAATCCAACTTGGACTATTTTGGCACTTTCATGGAGAACCTCTGAGTACATAATTCAAGAATTAAAAAAACAAAACATATAACGATGAATAGAAGAGACAGCATTCGATCACTATTTTTGGGCAGTATGGCTGGAGGCCTGGCCTTAGAGAGTTGCGTAACTGCACCAGAACAAGAAATAAATGAAAAAATTTGGCAGTATCAATACGGCAGGACTCCAAAAGAAGCAGCCTATGACGAAAAACTTCTTTCTGAACAGTTTTTTGAAAATACAGAGAAAAACACCCTAACTCGCTTGGCAAATTTAATACTTCCACCCACAGAAGAAGGCACAATAGAACAAGCAGGGGTTCCAGATTTTATTGAATTTATGGCAAAGGACTTTCCTAGTATGCAAACTCCTCTTCGAGGAGGACTCATGTGGTTGGATAACCACTGCAACAGGACTTATGGTAAAGACTTTATCAATTGTTCTGAAGAAGAACAACACCAAGTACTCGATCTCATTGCCTATCCAGATCCAAAAGCAAACGAACAAAAACAAGAAGTACAGTTCTTTTCTCTGATGCGTAATCTTGTTCTCACAGGTTACTTTACCTCTGCTCAAGGAATAAAAGAACTGGGTTATCAAGGAAATCAGCCCAATGTTTGGGATGGGGTCCCAGAGGATGTTTTAAAGGAACACGGCATGTCTTATGATGAAGACTGGATGCCCAAATTTGTAGATCAATCCAAAAGAAATGATACCGCAGTTTGGGATGAAGATGGAAATTTAATTTCCTAACCAATTTTAAATCGTCTTGATGAAAAATTTTGTATTGGCTATAGATGCCGGAACAACAAGTTCCAGAGCGATAATTTTTAATAATAAAGGCGAAACGGTTGGGGTTTCACAGTATGAATTTACCCAACATTTTCCCAAAGAGGGATGGGTTGAACACGATCCAATTGAAATTTGGGAAACCCAGCTAAAGGCGATCCGTGAAGTAATGGAAAAGACAAACATTAGTGCTTCACAAATCCATGCAATGGGAATTACTAATCAACGTGAAACCACAGTAATTTGGGACCGCAAAACAGGAAAACCTGTTTATAATGCCATAGTATGGCAAGACCGAAGAACAGCTACAATCTGTGAGGAAATAGAAAAAAAGGGGAAAGCAGAACTCTTTTACAACAAAACAGGTCTGCTTCTTGACGCTTATTTTTCTGGCACTAAAATAAAATGGATTCTGGATCAAAACCCTGAATTACGTTCTCAAGCTGAAAGTGGAGCACTTGCCTTTGGTACTGTAGACAGTTGGCTCATTTGGAACCTAACCAAAGGAGATGTTCACGTTACAGATGTAACTAATGCGAGTAGGACCTTACTATTTAATATTCACAATTTAGAATGGGATCAAGAACTTCTAGATGTATTAGAAGTTCCTAGGCCCCTTCTTCCCAAGGTGGTTTCTTGCTCAGAAACGATAGGATCTACAGCTGCTGGTTTATTTGAAAGCCCCCTAACTATTAGTGGAATAGCAGGAGATCAACAAGCCGCTTTATTTGGACAAATGTGTATACAAGCAGGTGATGTGAAAAACACCTACGGTACGGGATGTTTTTGTGTCATGAATACAGGTGAAACCCCCGTACAATCAAAAAATAAAATGCTTACCACAATAGGGTATCAACTCAATGGAAAAGTACATTATGCATTAGAAGGAAGTGTCTTCATTGCAGGCGCTGCTGTTCAATGGCTAAGAGATCAACTAGGGATCATTTCTACTGCCGCAGAAATTGAACCACTTGCTAAAACCGTTGAAAATAATGGCGGGGTCACCTTTATTCCTGCCCTTGCAGGTCTTGGAGCTCCCTATTGGGATCCTCACGCTACAGGTTCTATAATTGGAATTACTAGAGGAACACAGAAAGGACATCTAGCTCGAGCCACTCTAGAAGCAATTGCCATGCGAACAAAAGAAATTATCAATGCCATGCAAAAAGACGCTCAGATCACTTTTAAGTCTCTTAAAGTTGACGGCGGTGGAAGCACCAACAACCTCTTAATGCAAATCCAATCCAACGTATTAGGCGTAGACGTAATTCGCCCTGAAACTACAGAAACTACCGCTTTAGGAGCTGCTTTTTTTGCTGGATTAGCAACTGGTTTCTGGCCTTCTTTAGAAAGTTTGTCCGAGATCTGGTCTGTAAATCAAAAGTTTAAACCCGAACAAAAAGAAGAAAACTCTAGAATCATCTCTTTATGGGAGGAACGCATTTCCAAAGTGAGCAATTCAAAGTAAGATGAATCGTAATGAAAGTCTCTACCATCTTGACCAAACTCCGGAATGGGATCTTGTTGTAATTGGCGGTGGTGCCTCAGGGCTGGGAATTGCTGTTGATGCTGCAAATAGAGGGTTAAAAACACTACTTCTAGAAAAAAATGATTTTGCAAAGGGAACCTCCTCCAGGAGCACAAAACTTGTACACGGTGGTGTTCGCTATCTTCAAAACGGAGATATCTCCTTAGTCATCGAAGCCCTAAGAGAACGAGGTATAATGCGCAAAAATGCTCCTCATTTAGTACGAGATTTAAGTTTTGTAATTCCTTCTTATGAGTGGTGGAGTAGTCCATTTTATGGATTGGGACTGAAAGTATATGATATGATGGCCGGTAAATTAGGTTTAGGACCCTCTACCCTTTTGGATAAGGATGAAACATTATCTCATATTCCTAATGTAAATAAAGAAGGACTAAAAGGAGGGGTCATCTATCACGATGGACAATTTGACGATGCACGTATGGCAATAAGCCTTGCGCTTACCGCAACAAAAGAAGGAGCTACATTGCTCAATTATGTAGAGGTAATTGGATTTACGAAAGAAAACGATCTAATAAACGGAGTAGATTTCATCGACCGATTGAATGAACAAAAAAAATCCATTTCTGCTAAAGTTATTGTCAACGCCACTGGAGTCTTTTCTGACGAAATTGTAAGGATGGATCAGAAAAATGCAAAACCACTAATTCGACCCTCTCAAGGAGTTCATTTGGTTTTGGAAAAAAAGTTTCTAGACGGTCCCCATGCTATTATGGTTCCCCATACTTCCGATGGAAGAGTATTGTTTGCAGTTCCTTGGAATGGTTCTGTAGTTGTAGGCACTACAGATACACCAATAGATAGTTCCTTGGAAGAACCCATCGCATTGGAGCAGGAAATTGATTTTATCCTTGAAAATGCCGGCGCTTACATGACAAAAAAACCAAAAAGATCTGATGTAAAGAGTGTCTTTGCCGGTCTACGACCCCTAGCTGCTTCAAATAACAAAAAAGAAAGCACTAAAGAAGTTTCTCGACACCACAAAATAACAGTCAGTACAAGTGGTTTAATAAGTGTTTTGGGGGGTAAGTGGACCACCTATAGAAAAATTGCAGAGGACGCCGTAAATACCGTTCAACTGGTAGGGGGTTTTTCTGAAAAAAAGTGCAATACCGAAACATTAGCCATTCATGGTTATGACCCAACTACAAATTGGTCTGAACCCCTTCACTGTTATGGAACAGAGCGAGAGAAAATCAAAGCATTGGATGCAGCAGGCAATACCTCGCTTTCCAAAAAATTCCACTTGACAAAAAACCAAATTCATTGGGCAGTAAAAGAAGAAATGGCAGTCTGTTTAGAAGATGTACTTGCAAGAAGAAGCCGAGGTCTCTTTATTGATGCATATGAAACCGAAAAAATTGCACCAAAAGTTGCTGAAATAATGGCCTCATTCATAGAAAAAGATTCAAATTGGGTTGAACACCAATTAAAAATTTTCAAACCCGTTTTAAAAAACTATCAATTATGATTTTAAATCCATATTTCGCTGAGTTTATTGGAACTGCAATCCTGCTACTTTTTGGTGCGGGTGTGGTAGCAAATGTCAATTTAAAAAAAACAATAGCTGAAGGACAGACACCCTGGGTATTAATTACTGCTGCATGGGGATTTGCTGTATTTGTTAGTGTCTATATCACATCTCAGTTCAGTGGTGCCCACCTCAACCCTGCAGTTACTTTAGGTCTGGCATGTGCTGGTAAATTTTCTTGGGCCCTGGTGCCTGGATATTTTGGAGCTCAACTTTTAGGGGCAATGCTAGGTAGCTGGCTGGCCTACCTTACCTATATAGATCACTATCGTCAAACAGAAGATGAGGCCTCTGTAAGAAGCACTTTTTGTACAGGTCCTGCTATTAGAAACTATAAAAACAACTTGTTTAGCGAGGCTATAGGTACTTTTATGTTGGTATTTGGCGCTTTGTTTATTGCAGGACCAAATATTGAAATAAACGGTAGCGAGATTGAAAATTTCGGTTTAGGCTCTTTGGATGCACTTCCCGTTGGGATTTTGGTATGGTTAATTGGAATGGCCTTAGGGGGTACTACAGGATATGCCATAAATCCTGCTCGTGATTTTGGACCTCGACTCGTTTATCAATTCCTTCCTAGAAAAAATAAAGATGCAGATTGGGGATACAGCTGGGTACCCATAGTTGGACCCTTTTTAGGGGGATCAGCAGCTGGATTGGTTTTTACCCTTTTAGTCAACTAATCCCTTACTTGGCTACATTAACTGATCGGGTTTCCCGTATCACAGTTACTTTCACTTGACCCGGGTAGGTCATGTCGGTTTGTATTTTTTGTGATATTTCAAAAGATAAGCGTGCAGCTTCATCGTCAGATACTTTTTCGCTTTCAACAAAAACCCGAAGTTCTCTCCCTGCTTGAATGGCATAAGCCTTATTTACACCTGAAAAATCTAATGCGGTTTTTTCCAAGTCTTTCAAACGCTGTACATAACTGTCTAAAACTTGACGTCTAGCCCCTGGACGTGCACCCGAAATAGCATCACATACTTGAACTATGGGAGCAAGTAATGACTTCATTTCTATCTCATCGTGATGTGCCCCTATAGCGTTACAAACGTCAGTTTTTTCTCCATACTTTTCAGCCCATTCCATTCCCAGAAGTGCGTGAGGAGTCTCAGCTTCTTCTTCTGGAACCTTACCTATATCGTGCAATAATCCTGCGCGTTTTGCTAATTTGGGATTTAAACCCAGTTCAGATGCCATCACTCCACATAGTTTCGCAACCTCTCTAGAGTGCTGCAATAGATTTTGTCCATAAGAAGAACGGTATTTCATTCGTCCTACTATTCGTACCAGCTCTGGATGAAGTCCGTGAATCCCAAGATCTATGATTGTTCTTTTCCCTATTTCGATGATTTCATTTTCAATTTGTTGCCGAATCTTTTGAACTACTTCTTCTATTCTTGCAGGGTGTATTCGCCCATCACTTACCAGTCGATGTAAGGAAAGTCGAGCGATTTCTCTTCGTACTGGATCAAAGCAGGATAATATGATTGCCTCTGGGGTGTCGTCTACAATAATTTCCACACCAGTTTCGGCTTCTAGTGTGCGTATATTTCTACCTTCTCTACCAATAATTCTTCCTTTTATATCATCGGAATCAAGATTGAAAACAGAAACACAATTATCAATGGCTTCTTCAGTTCCGATACGCTGTATGGTATTGATAATGATTTTTTTAGCCTCTTGCTGGGCTGTAAGTTTAGCCTCTTCTACACTGTTCTGAACAAAAGCCATGGCTTCCGCTTTTGCCTTTTCTTTTAAACTTTCAATAATTTCTTTTTTGGCTTCCTCTGCAGAGAGATTTGAAAGTGCTTCTAACTTTGAAATTTGAGTTTGAATTTTTTCCTCTAATTCCTTGCCTTTGATTTCTAATTTGTGTTTTTCTTTTTCTAATTTTTGAGACTCTTGTTCAAGTGTTTTCTGCAGCATTGTATTTTTAGCGACTTCTTTTTGAGCTATAGACTGCAAGTGTCGAGCTTTGGACTCAACTTCTGTAATTCTTTTTTCTCTTTGGTGTATTTCGCTATCGTGTTTTGATTTGAGTTCAATAAAAT
>VMCW01000040.1 GCA_008081175.1 Flavobacteriaceae bacterium | reverse complement strand
CTTCGGCATACTTTCAACTAAAAAATCCTGTTCGTTTGAACAGGATTTTTTTTTTCTTATAAATATCGATTTAAAATAAAAAAATAGAAAGACGACCCTTAGCGGATAGAATTAGACTACTTTTGCCAGCAGAAAATACTATATGGTAACTTTTAAGTCCCTTGGACTCAATGCACAATTACTCAAAGCCGTTGAAAAACTAGGTTTTGAAAACCCAACAGAAATTCAAACCAAAGTCATTCCCCTACTCTTAGAGCAAAGCAAAGACCTTGTAGCTTTAGCACAGACTGGAACTGGAAAAACAGCTGCTTTTGGATTTCCAATGCTACAAAAAATTAATACAGAGCAACACAACACCCAAGGGTTAATTATTGCCCCCACACGCGAATTGTGTTTGCAAATCACAACTGAGATGAACAGCTATGCTAGTGAGCTAAAAAAAATCAATATTGTTGCGGTTTATGGTGGGGCTAACATCAGTGAACAAGCTAAGAAACTTAAACGTGGAGCTCAAATAGTCGTTGCTACACCTGGGCGTCTCAAAGACATGATCAAACGAAAAATGGTCAACATCAGTGCTATTCAATATTGTGTCTTGGACGAAGCAGACGAAATGCTCAATATGGGGTTCTATGAAGACATAAAAGACATCTTAACACATACCCCAAACGACAAAGATTCCTGGCTCTTCTCTGCTACTATGCCACATGAAGTCAGTATCATTGCCAAGAAGTTTATGCACCAGCCACACGAAGTTACTGTAGGCACAAAAAACTCTGGCGCAAAAAACATAAACCATCACTATTATACCGTAGCTGCAAGGGAAAGGTATCAAACGTTAAAAGCCTTGCTGGGTCTTCATTCAGACCTCTTTGGATGTGTGTTTTGTAGAACAAAAATTGAAACACAAAAAGTTGCTGATCGCCTTACTGACGAGGGGTACAAAGCTGCTGCTCTTCATGGTGATTTAAGTCAAAATCAAAGAGATGCTGTTATGCAATCCTTTCGTAAGAAAAAAATTCAATTACTCATCGCAACAGATGTTGCTGCAAGAGGTATAGATGTAGACGATTTAACCCATGTGATTCATTACAATATCCCAGACGAAGTAGAAATCTACACCCACAGAAGTGGTAGAACCGGCAGAGCAGGAAAAACAGGTACCTCTATTTTATTTGCAACCAAGTCTGACCAACGAAAAATTCGCTTGATTGAAAATAAAATCCAAACAAAAATAATTGAACAGCAACTCCCTGCACCAGAAGAAATTTTAAAACACAAAGTTGCACATTGGGTAAGTCAAATCAAAAGTACTCCTTTGAGAAGTGAATTATTACCCTTTGTTCCTGATGCTGTAAAAGGACTAGAAGAGCTGGATAAGTCTTTACTAGTAGAGCTCTTGCTTTCACGAGATTTTAAAGAAGTGGATTTTAGAGAGAACTACAATTCGGCAGAGGGTCGTAAAGAAAAAAAATACGACCGTGAAGAACGAGTAATCAATGCTCCAGAGGACAAGGATCGATTTTTTATCAATATTGGAGCTAGAGACCAATACGACTGGAAAACCTTGAAGGATTTTGTTCGGTCTTATTTGAATCTGGATCGAGATGATGTTTTTCAAGTGGAAGTAATGAAAAACTTTTCCTTTTTCTCAACGCATAAAAAACACAGAAAACACGTACTAAACGCTTTTGAAGACTTGGTCTTAGACGATAGAAAAGTAATCGTAGAAGAAACTAAAAAAGGAAAAACCTACAGCCCAAAATTCTTTTCAAAAAAAAATAAGAAAAAAAGACGCTAGCCTATAATTTTCGCATCCATATATTGCGGAAACTGACCAAATCTCCATGATCTTGTAAGACAAGAGAACGATGTGTAGATTGATTTGAATTATTGAGTCCTGGCATCACCTCTTTTCCTTTCTTTGGAGGGCCAATGTACTCTGTAGTCCCAACTATCTCTACATTATTCTGTACTAAAACACCATTGTGAAAAACGGTGATTGTTCCCGCTTTGATTTCGTTTCCTTCGGCATCGTATTGAGGCTCATTAAAAATGATGTCATACACTTGCCATTCACCAGGAGGGCGAGTTGCATTGACCAAAGGGATACGTTGTTTATAAATTGAGGATGCTTGTCCGTTTGAATACGTTCTATTGTTATAACTATCTAAGACTTGAACTTCATAGCGCCTTTGAAAAAAAACACCACTATTTCCTCTACCCTGCCCCTCTCCTTTAACTTCTGTAGGGGATTTCCATTCAATATGCAACTGTATGGAGCCGTGTTCTTCAATGGTTTCTATATTACCCGTTCGAGGAACTACAGTCATTGATCCATCTTCATTTAGAGTCCATTCGACAGGTTTTTTTGATCGTTCTTGTCGCCATTTTGAAAAATCAGTTCCGTCAAATAGCACTATCGCATCACTTGGAGGGCCGGCAGAAATTCCTGGAGTAACTATTGATGGCTCGGGTTCCCAGACTTCAGTATCTTCAGGTTTTGGTCGTTGTTGTGCAAAAAGAAATTGTCCGATAAAAAGTAGGGTGATAAAGTATTTCATCTGTACGTATTTATAGTTAAATTAAATGTTAGATCGAACATCCATAATTATTAAATCGATATTTTATTTAAGTTAAATAATGGTTGTTTCATTTTTAAGATTTTGGTAAGTTATACCCATTGTGATAAGTATTGGTTAAATATGTTGTATTGATTTGGTTGTCTGTAAATTGATTTTTTGCCTTATCCCAAATGAGCTTTTGACCCGAACGGTAGGATATATTTCCCATTTGAGCAACAGTAGCAACATGGGCTCCTTGTTGAGCTGAACAATGAACTGCAGCGGGATTGTTTGCTCTGATCGCTTCTATAAAGTTTCTAGTGTGTTTTTCTACCCCATTGTCTGTTGGTTTTACAAGAGGTTTAGCAACTTTATTTTCACTCTGTCTTTCTTCTACTACTTCCCAACCCCCGCGGTTTAAAACAAGGGTTGCATTGTTTCCTATAAAAGCAATACCGTGATCTCTATCATAAGAACCATTATCAATACCCATAGCAGAATCCCAAACAAGATTAAAGCGGTCGAATTCATAGAGGGTAGTCAAGGTGTCAGGAGTTTCTTCTGCCAGCTCTGGATAAGCAAATTTTCCTCCTAAGCCCACTATAGATTTGGGCAAAGAAGCTTGCATCCCCAAGAGTGCATAATCCAATAAATGTACACCCCAATCAGTCATAAGTCCCCCAGCATAGTCCCAAAACCAACGAAAATGAAAATGGAAACGACTTGAGTTAAATGGTCTTAGGGGTGCTGGACCTAACCAACTTTTGTAATCTACTCCTTTTGGTGGACTACTGTCGGGAACCTTTGCAGCAGGGCGCATCCATCCCTGGTAACACCATACTTTTACGGTTCGTATATTTCCCAAAACACCCGTTTCAATATACCGAACTGCATCTTGAAAATGCTGTTGACTTCGTTGCCACTGTCCAACTTGAACTACTCTACTGTATCTTTCTTGTGCGGCAACCATTGCATTGCATTCACCTATAGAATTTCCAATGGGCTTCTCACAATACACGTGTTTTCCTGCTTCACAAGCGTGGATCATGATTAATGCATGCCAGTGATCGGGAGTACCTATTATTACAGCATCTATATTTTTTTGATCTAAAAGTGCACGATAATCCCTATAAACACTAACCTTAATACCCATTTTCTGGAGTTCTTGCTGTCTTTTTTGAATGACATTTTGATCTACATCACAAATGGCTGCTAATTCCACACCGGGAGTTTTTAAAATTGCCTTTGTATTGGACCAACCCATTCCATTTAAACCAATAGTACCCACACGAATACGATCGTTAGACCCGATTATATTTTTTCCTGTTGAAAACAAAGAATAAGGTGAAATGAGAAAGCCCCCAGCGACCAAAGAAGAGGACCTTGTTATAAATGCTTTGCGGTTCATTCGAATACTTATATTTAAATTCCTCATTAAAATAGTAAAATTGGTCGAGTTTTTAATCAATCAAAAGAGAAGTAATTTTTGAAGAGCTTCTTATTTATTTTTTTTTGTAATTTTCTCCCTATAAACAAGGATCAAATGGAGACGATTATAGCTTATTTTGAAACGATCCCTTCACTGCATCGCAGTATACTTCTTGTAGGTGGACTGAGTTTTTTTTGGATACTAGAAGGAACCTTTTTCTTAGTTCCTTTTCGTTATAAAAAGTGGAAACACGCCATTCCAAATTTATTTTTTACACTAACAACGGTATTGATTAATTTTATATTAGCCTTTCTTTTACTGAACACTTCGGACTGGGTTCAAGACAACCAATTTGGGATACTGCATTGGATACCATCCGTTCCCCTTTGGGCAGAAGTACTGATCGGTGTCTTGTTTTTGGATCTCATAGGTGCCTATGCACCTCATTGGGTAGAACACAAAATCAAGCCTCTTTGGATGATTCATTTAGTCCATCACAGCGACCACCATGTAGACACTACTACTGCAAACCGACATCATCCTCTAGAAAGTATCATTCGATTTGTTTTTACACTCTTCGGTGTATTCCTTGTTGGAGCGCCTATAGGAATTGTTATGTTGTACCAATCATTATCTTTAGTTGCTACTCAATTTACACATGCAAACATTAAACTACCCAAAAAAGTAGATCACTATATGAGTTTTGTTTTGGTCTCTCCAGACATGCACAAAACCCATCATCACTATCGATTACCCTATACAGATTCTAACTACGGAAACATTTTCTCCTTGTGGGATCGTCTTTTTGGGACCTACCTGCCCTTTGATAGAGAAAAATTAGTTTATGGTGTAGATGTGTTTTTTGATGAAGAAGCAAACGGTAAAATCCGAACGCTACTAAAGCAACCACTACAAACCTACTCTAAACCAACCCTAACCCCAAAAAAAGAGCTTTAGGCGAGTCTTTTTACAAGTTCTTCTAAGGGATAGGTTTCTTGCGTACCACTGGTCATATCTTTAAAAACAAAACTATTTTGTTTCAGTTCTTCAGAACCTATTAAAACAACCTTTTTGATGTTTTTAGCATTGGCGTAGGCAAGTTGTTTTTTCAATTTTGCCTCGGTCGGATACAGCTCACAAGAAATATCTTGATTTCTAAGTTGAGAAAGAAAACGATAGGCTTGTTCCGCTGCAGCAGCACCAAAATTAGCAAAGAGTACTTTTGTTTGGGGTTGCAGTGCTTGTGGAAATAGTCCTAATGCATCCATTACAAGATAGATTCGCTCAAAACCAAAAGAAACTCCAATACCACTCATGTTTTTTAAACCAAAAGTCCCTGTAAGATCATCATAACGGCCACCGCCACCTATTGAGCCCATTTTCACCTTTTCAGGAGCAGCAACTTCCACAATCATACCTGTGTAATAATGAAGTCCCCTTGCAAGAGTTAAATCAAACTTTAAAGCAACCGCCATTAGACCATTTGCTTTTAGATGAGAAAAAATAAATTCCAATTCTGATAGCCCTTCTAACCCTATGGATTGATCTGCAAAAAGCACTTTTAAAGCTTCAATTTGTTCTTCAGCACTCCCTTTTAAAGACACTAATTGCTCCAAAACTTGAAGTGATTCATCAGAAAATCCTTTGCTTTTTAGTTCTTCAAAAACACCTAAAGCACCTATTTTATCCATTTTATCTAGGGCAATCGTAAAATCGACTAAGTGTTCCTCAGCTCCTAATAATCCTGCTATTCCTGCTAGTATTTTTCTGTGATTCACTTTGAGAACAACTCCGTCCATTTTAAGATCTGAGAAAGCAGCATCGTAGAGTGCTAAAACCTCTACCTCTTGCCATAAAGAACGGTCCCCGACGATATCAGCGTCGCATTGATAAAACTCCTGAAATCGTCCATGCTGCGGCCTATCGGCTCTCCATACGGGCTGTATTTGATACCTGCGAAAGGGAAAGCTGAGTTCATTCTGATGTTGAGCAACATAACGTGCAAAAGGCACGGTAAGGTCATAACGTAGTGCCTTTTCAGATACTGAATGGATAAATTTACTGAACTCCCCTTTAGCAAGAGCTTCAGTATCCGCTTTTTTTATCTTTTCCCCTGAATTTAAAATTTTAAAAACCAGCCGGTCTCCTTCCTCACCATAGACTCCGGTCAGGGTTTCTAAGCGTTCAAATGTTGGGGTCTCAATAGGACCAAACCCAAAACGTTCAAAAACTTTTTGAAGGGTACTTTTTAGGTAGTTTCGTTTTACGATTTCTTCCGATGAAAAATCACGCGTCCCTTTTGTTGTCGCTGGTTTAATTGCCATAGTGTATTTTGTTCTACAAATATCTTTTATTTTGACGAATTGGAAAAATAACTTTGTAAACGACTATAGCGCCCACCCTTTGAAAGGGTAGCCCCCTTTTTTAAATAACTATATATAAATTCGTTTCTACTGGGAGTGTAGGGCTTTGATGCGGTGTACAGTGTTACTTTATCAGAATGAAGCTGATTCAAGAGTATCTCAAAACCTGCTTCAGTAGTTAAATCTGTGAATTGAGGGCTTATTTTTACTACGAACACTGTTGCACTCTTTTCTTGAGTATGAAAAAGGTATAGCTGATCTGGGGTTGAGAATTCTAGATAGGCACAAGTACTTATAATCCTATCCCATACCATATCACTAAATGCATTCAAGAGATGATCAACCTTTTCCAGTGACTCCTCTTTTATTTTATCCCATTCTTTTTTATTAATCCCTTGAGCTGCTAAAAATATAGAAAATTCTTTGTGCATCTCACGAAACTGTGCTTCTGATAGTTTGTGGTATCGCATAGGAAAGGGATATAAAAAAACCCACTTGAGAGTGGGTTTTGATAGTTTTAGGCTGTAGTGTCTGCCACTATTTCAAATGGTAGTTCAAAACTTACCTCTCGGTGTAACCTCACTTGGGCAACGTATTTACCGAGGCGTTTGATGGATTTACCAGGAAGAGAAATAAACTTTTTGTCAAGTTCACTAGTCTTTGCACTGATGGCTTGAGCTAAATCTGCATTGGTGATTGATCCAAACAATTTGTCTCCTGACCCTACTTTAGAAGCCAACTTAATTTCAAGGGCTTTGATTTCATCGGCTCTTTTATTGGCTTCATCTATGATGGACTGTTCTTTAAAAGCACGTTGTTTTAAATTTTCAGCCAGCACCTTACGAGCAGTAGTTGTTGCGATAACTGCTTTCCCTTGGGGAATTAAAAAATTTCTACCGTAACCGTTTTTAACACTCACGATGTCGTCTTTAAACCCAAGATTTTGTACGTCTTCT
>VMCW01000200.1 GCA_008081175.1 Flavobacteriaceae bacterium | reverse complement strand
TGAACCGAAAGGAAGCTTAGTAGCAGAAGTATTAAAATACGGCTTGTCATAAAATCTAATTTTTGTTAAAATACTAAAAATCAAAAATTATATGCTCCCTTTAGCTGCGAATTTCTTTTATATTTTTTTAGATGAAATAAGCGTTTTCTTCAATAAATCGATTGGCAATTTGAGTTTTTAGCTGGATGAGGTCTGGAGGATTCTGATAAGCACAATTTTTATGTAAAACTTCAAGAAGTTGTTGTTGTTCCTTTCCTTTAGAGAGGGTTAAGATGACTTCTTTAGCTCTTTTTAGAATTGTATCATGCGCTTCATAAACGTAATGTTGAACCATAGCGATTTGAGTCTTTTGACTCTCATGCCCTTGACGCTCTGTGTTTTTTAATGTCCTTAGAAGTGTGGATTCACTTAAATAAATTTCAATTAATAGATCAGAAAGTGCGAGAAGAAGCTGTTGCTGTTCTTCTAATTTAGCACCGTATTTTTGTACAGCAGTCCCTGTGAGCATCAAAAAGAGTTGTTTGAATCGATAGATCAATTCTTGCTCTTCTTGAAGTAGTTTTGAATCATCCTCTTTCATGTAGGGTCCTTCTCCTAGTTTGGCAGCGGCTTGCATTACGGCTCCCATTAAATCAAGCTGACCTTTTAAACCCTTTTTAAGTAACATACCCACAGAAAGCATCCTATTAATTTCATTTGTTCCCTCGTAGATTCTTCCAATACGGGCATCTCTCCATGCGGACTCCATAGGTGTATCTGCAGAAAACCCCATACCACCAAAAATTTGTATGCCTTCGTCTGCACAGTTTTGAATATCCTCAGAGGCAGCTACTTTTATAAGGGAGCATTCTACAGCGAAATCTTCTACTCCCTTGAGCTCTGCCATTTGGTGTGTCATTCCCTCAGAGATAAAATGTTCTATGCGATCTTCAATGTCTTTAGCAACACGATAGCAAGCAGACTCTCCTGCGTAACAAGAACTTGCCATCCGAGCAATTTTTTCTTTGATTGCTCCAAATTGAGCAATAGGAGTTTGAAACTGAACGCGTTCGTTAGCGTAATTGATAGCGGCAGTGGTAACCCTTCTTTGGGCATCTAGACAGGCTACGCCCAATTTTACTCGACCTACATTCAAAGCATTCATAGCTATTTTAAAGCCCTCACCACGTTCTCCTAGCATATTTTCAATGGGAACTTTTGTTTCATTAAAAAATACTTGACGGGTGGAGGAGGAGTGAATTCCTAATTTATTTTCTTCTTCTCCCAATCGAATACCGTTTTCTGAATCATAAGGAACAATAAATCCTGTAATGTTCTTGTCGTTTTCAATACGTGCAAAAACAATCATTAGAGATGCAAAACCAGCATTGGAAATCCACATTTTTTGGCCTGTGATTTTGTAATGAGTTCCATCTTCCGATAAAACTGCCTTTGTTTTTCCAGAATTTGCATCAGAACCTGCTCCAGGTTCAGTGAGACAATAACATCCAAACCACTCTCCAGAGCTCAATTTGGGCAAATAATTTTGTTTTTGCTCTTCTGTTCCATACAAAGTGATGGGAAGTGTGCCTATCCCTGTGTGTGCGCCAAATGCTGTAGAAAATGAACCTGTAGCACCTGAGATGTAATCACAGACTAGCATTGAGGAAACAAATCCCATACCCATTCCCCCATAGGCTTCAGGAACAGAAACACCTAAGAACCCTAGACTTGCTGCTTGCTCCATTAGGGTTTTGGTTAGTTCATAGTCTTTTTTTTCAAAACGCTCTTTATTGGGCCAGACCTCACGGTCAATAAATTCTTTTACAGCAGACTTCATCATTTGTTGCTCTTCGTTGAAGTCTTCAGGAGTAAAAACGTTTTGTGTAGTTTGATTCTCTATAATAAAGCTTCCTCCGCTTATTGATTTTGTGTCTGTTGTTTTCATAATGCGTTTGTTTTTGTTGGAGTGGTAAAGTGTTCAAATTCTAGCGCTTGCTCTTTGATGCATTGCATTACTTCAAAAAAGTGTTGAATTTTTTTTTCATTAAGTCGTTTCTCTATTTCAGCATTGAAATGTAATACTACCGCCTTGGAGTCCTCTCTTTTTTCTTTTCCAAAGGCAGTGAGATGTATCAAAATACTTCTTCCATCTGAAGGATTTTGAGATCGATAGATCAGTTTTCGGGTTTCCATAGTGTTGAGTAAGCGAGATAGACTGGTGGGTTCCATCCCCATTTTAGGACCTAATGTGGTTGAAGGTGTACCTTCAGTATCGATACTCAAAAGTGCAAAACCCATTGCCATGGTAGAATCAAATTTACCTGCTTCTTTATTGTACATCTTGCTTACTTGATGCCATGTTGATCGCAATGCACTATCAAAAGTTTCTTGTTTCATCACTCAAAGTTAAATCATTTTATTATGCATGCATAGCAAAAAAACAAAAAAATGACCTACAATATTTCATTTGTAGGCCATTGTAAAAAAGTTTTACTCATACATTTTTTCGATCAGTTCGCTGTATTTTTCTGTAACTACTTTTCTTTTGAGTTTCATTGTAGGGGTTAAATGTCCTTCATCTATACTCCATTCATTTGGTGTGAGTTGAATTTTTTTGACTTGCTCCCAGGATCCAAAGTGTATATTGTGTTGTTCTACTTCTTTTTCGATAATTTCTTTTAAAAGAGGTTCGCCTACTGCTTCGGCTAGTGTGTTGCAGTTTTTACCTTTGTTTTTGAGCCATTGTAAGGCATATTCTACATTGGGTTGAATTACTGCAGTTGGCATTTTTCTTCCGGGTCCTACTACCATTATTTGTTCAATAAATAAAGATTGTTTCATTTGATTTTCTATCACCTGGGGAGCAATGTATTTTCCTCCTGATGTTTTGAACATTTCTTTTTTTCTGTCTGTTATTCGTAAAAATCCTTCTGAGTCTATTTCTCCGATATCACCGGTATGGAAATAATCTCCACTCATGACGTCTTGTGTCATTTTTTCTTCTTTGTAGTAGCCCATCATTACATTGGGTCCCTTGCAAAGGATTTCGCCATCTTCAGCTATTTTTACTTCAACTCCATCGATTACTTTTCCAACGGTTCCAATTTTAAAATAGTTTTTCCGCATATCGTTTACTGAAATGACGGGTGAGGTTTCTGTAAGGCCGTAACCTTCTACTAAAGTCATTCCGGCTGCTGTAAACACTCGAGCTAATCGCGGTTGTAAGGCTGCACTACCAGAGGCAATCAATTCTAAATTTCCCCCGAGGGCTTCTTGCCATTTAGAGAGAATGAGTTTTCGCGCAATTTTCAATTTAAATTCATACCAGGCTCCATTTTGACCATAGGGTTCGTATTGTAGCCCAATATTGACTGCCCAATAAAAAAGGGTCTTTTTGATTCCAGACAGTTCAGCTCCACGTGCATAAATCTTGTCGTAAACTTTTTCTAATAAACGGGGCACTGCAGTCATTACATTGGGTTTGATTTCCTTTAAATTGTCTGCAATGGTTTCTAGTGATTCTGCAAAATAAACTGAAACACTATTGTACATGTAGATGTAAAGTATGACACGTTCAAAGATGTGACAGATAGGTAAGAAGCTCAGTGCAGAAGCTTGACCAATGGTTAATGGAAGGCGTTTGGAACTTGCAATAACATTAGAGACCACATTGTGATGGCTCAGCATAACTCCTTTGGGCACACCTGTTGTTCCTGAGGTGTAAATTATAGTGGCTAAATCTTCTGGCTTTACCTGGTCACGCATTTTAGCTACCGTCTCATCATGATCTGTTTTAGCTCCTTCTTCTAAAAGTTCACTCCAGTGATTGCATTCTTCAATAGTGTCAAAACTGTATATTTTTTTTAAGGTTTTTACGTTTTTTGCTATTGCTTTTACTTTGTCATAGACTTCTTGGTCAGATACAAAGCAATACAAGCTTTCAGAGTGATTTAAAATGTATTCATAATCTTTTGATGAGATGGTCGGATAAATAGGGATATTAACAGCTCCCAAGGTTAAAAGACCAATATCCATTACACTCCACTCTGTTCTGTTGTTAGAAGAAATCATAGCTATTTTATCTCCAGCTTTGATTCCCATACTTACTAAAGCCCGACTTACCGCTTTAGATTGTTCCAAAAATTCTGAGGATGTAAGACTTTTCCAACTCCCGTTGTATTTAGTTGTAAAAGCTTTTTCTAAGGGGGCATTTTCCTTCTGGAATTCTATAAATTCAAAGAGTCTTGTCGGTTCCATAAAATCATTTTACTGCAAAATAGGAAATATTTTGAATAAAAATAAGCGATTGGTTTTCGACTAGCTGTCAAGCCACTGATAGGCATTTTCAAATACAAGGGTCCAAGGGCTAACTTGATCTTTTCTACCAGCAGGGTAGTGCGCCCAATTCCAAGGAAAAGTGGAGCGCTCTAAATGGGGCATCATTACTAAATGTCGTCCGTCTTCACTGGAGAGCATCGCTGCGTTAAAATCAGATCCGTTGGGGTTTGAGGGATAGTCGTTGTATAAATATTTGGCTGGAATTTGGTAGTTGTTTTCCGACTTGGGAAAAGAGAATTTACCTTCACCATGTGCTGCCCATATACCCAAAGTAGATCCTTCTAGACCCTTGAGTAAAATAGAACTGCTTTCTTGTAAGGTTACTGCAGTGAAGATACATTCAAATTTTTTGGAATCGTTATGCAACATCTTAGGTAGTTGATCATGTGAAGGTGTGAGTAGTCCAAGTTCAACAAATAACTGACAACCATTACATACGCCAAGTGAAAGTGTATCGGGTCGGTTGAAAAAGTTTTCCAATGCTGTTTTAGCCTTTGGATTGTATTTGAACGCTCCTGCCCAACCTCTAGCTGAACCCAGAACGTCCGAGTTTGAAAAACCACCTACAGCTACCAGCAGTTGCACTTCCGCGAGATTGGTTCTTCCAGAGATTAAATCGGTCATATGAATGTCAATTACCTCAAAACCACTGAGATCCATCATATAGGCCATTTCACGTTCTGAATTACTTCCTTTTTCACGAAGTACAGCAGCTTTTATGCGTTTTTTCTTTGTCGCTGGTTTCTTCCCAGTGAAATTTTGAGGAAACTCAAAACGCAAGGGTTGTTCAGTTTGCTGCTTTAATCGAACACTAGCTAATTCCGGCTTGGTTTGTTTTGCTTCTAACACCTTAGAAGTACGCATCCATGTGGAGCGAAGTTCAGTTATCGAAAAACGCCATGAACCTAGTTCAAGGGTCGAGGATGTAGTGGGTTTCCCTATGTGTACCGCATTAACACCTTTTTTGGCAAAAGAACTGCACAGATCTTGTTTTGATTGTAAGACCACACCCACTTTCTCAGAAAAAAGCAGCTTGATCACGTCTTTTTCATTTAAATTACTCAAATCAATTTTCATTCCAACCTCCCTTGAGGGAAAACAAAGTTCTAGTAAGGTGGTAATAAGTCCGCCAGAACCTATATCGTGACCGGAGGTTATACAACCTTTCTCAATATGTTCTTGGACGGTATTAAATGCTTTTTTAAAATAGGTAGCACTTTGAACAGACGGTGTCTCTGTTCCGATTCGATCTAAACATTGTGCGAAAGAGGAACCTCCCAAGTGAAAGGCATCTTGAGCAAAATCTACATAGTAAAAATCACCTCCTTCAACTGTGGACACGGGAGTAATGATATTGGTCACATCCTTACATTGGGCTGCAGCAGAAATGATTACAGTTCCAGGAGCTATCACATCTCCTTCCGGGTATTTTTGTTTCATGGACAAAGAGTCTTTACCCGTTGGTATATTGATTCCTAAAGCAATAGCAAAATCGGAGCATTCTTCAACTGCTTCATAGAGACGGTGGTCTTCTCCAGGAGAATTACAGGGCCACATCCAGTTGGCTGAGAGAGAAACACTTTCCAAGCCCCTTTCTAAAGGAGCAAAAACAATATTTGTTAAAGCCTCAGCTATGGCTGTGTTACTTCCTTTTTTAGGATCAATTAAGGCACTTACTGGCGCGTGACCAATAGAAGTTGCGATTCCTTTTTGACCCGTATAATCTAATGCCATAACCCCGCAATTGCTAAGGGGTAGTTGAAGTTCACCAACACATTGTTGTTGAGCAACACGTCCTGTTACACAGCGGTCTACTTTATTGGTTAACCAGTCTTTACAGGCTACAGCCTCCAATTGAAGAACTTGATTGAGGTATTCAGCTAGCTGATCTTGATGATACTCTAGTTCTTGGTATGTTCTTGGGATTTTGCTATCTCGCATATAGGTTTTTGGCGAGCTGCCAAAGAGAGCAGAAAGATCTAGATCAACTGGAGTTTCGTTATTTTTTTTTGAATGAAAGGAAAAATGGTGGTCATCTGTAACTTCGCCCACTATGTAAAAAGGAGCTCGTTCCCGTTTTGCAATTTTCTCAAGCAGCGAGGTGTCTTCTTGAGAAAGGATAAGACCCATGCGCTCTTGAGATTCATTACCTACAATTTCCTTTGCAGAAAGTGTTGGGTCACCAATAGGTAAATGATCTATTTCTATCGCTCCCCCATTATGCTCTACTAATTCAGAAAGACAGTTCAGGTGCCCTCCTGCCCCGTGATCGTGAATGGAGATGATTGGATTCTGATTACTTTCTACTAGGGCTCTAATGGCGTTGGCAACACGCTTTTGCATTTCCGGATTGGAGCGTTGTACGGCATTGAGCTCGATGGCACTTCCGAAAGCCCCTGTGTCTGCTGATGAAACTGCTGCACCCCCCATACCTATGCGGTAATTATCTCCTCCCAAGATGATGATTTTATCTCCCTTTTTTGGAAGTCCCTTTTGAGCTTGCTCTTTCTTTCCAAAACCGATTCCTCCAGCAAGCATAATCACTTTATCAAAGCCTAAACGATGGTCCTTTTCTTGATGTTCAAAAGTAAGTACAGACCCAGAAATAAGTGGCTGACCAAATTTGTTGCCAAAGTCTGAGGCTCCGTTGGAGGCTTTTATGAGAATATCGATAGGAGTTTGATACAACCACTTACGTTCTGCAAAGGAGCTTTTATTCCGGTTTTCCTGTACTCTAGAGTAAGGAGTCATATAAACCGCTGTTCCGGCTAGAGGAAGCGACCCTTGGCCTCCTGCAAGACGATCCCGAATTTCTCCACCTGAACCGGTAGCAGCCCCATTAAAAGGTTCTACGGTGGTTGGGAAATTGTGTGTTTCGGCTTTTAAGGAAATCACACAATCTACAGTCTTTTTAATGAATCTACTCGGGTAGTCTCCGGTTTCTGGGGCAAATTGTTCAATTGCTGGGCCTTCTATAAAAGCGACATTGTCTTTGTAAGCCGAGACAATTGTATTTGGATTTACTTTAGAAGTTTTTTTTATCAGTTGTAACAGGCTGGAGGGTTTCTCTTCACCATCCA
>VMCW01000014.1 GCA_008081175.1 Flavobacteriaceae bacterium | reverse complement strand
TGCATATACTGCCATAAGACCTTTTTTTGACTATATGACCAATGTACTTACAACCGATTTAAACGGAGAGTCTCTTCTTTAACCTAAACTTATGAAAAAAATAATCTTAAACTTTACATTATTTGGTGCTGCAACATTCTTACTTCTAGGATGTGCTGCCCTTAAGAGTACTAATTCCACTCTGGACTATATTCAAGCTTCGGTAGACTTAGTAGCAATCAACGACGATAAGGTTCAGGTAGAAATTACACCCCCTAAAATCCAGTCCGAGGAAATCACTTTTTATATTCCTCAAATCGTTCCTGGCACCTATGAATATTCCAATTTTGGAAGGTTTATCGAAAATTTACAAGCCTATGACAGCAAAGGAAACCTTTTAGATTTTGAAGCGCTTGACGAAAACAGCTGGAAAATTTCTAATGCCAAAAAACTGGCTAAAATCACTTATTGGGCAAACGACACCTTTGACGGTCCAGGAGGAAGTGAAATTTACCCTATGGGTGGAACCAATTTTCAAGAAGGAGAGACCTTTCTTCTCAATTTACACAGTCTCATTGGATATTTTGAGGGAATGAAAGAAACTTCTTACCGCCTGAGCGTTCGATCTCCTAAAGATTTAAAAGGTTTTACCTCGCTTCCAGTTCTTTCCCAAACAGACAGTTTGGATGTCTTTACAGCCAAACGCTACTTTCATATTATTGATAACCCCATTTTATACAGTAAGCCCAATGCGGTCTCGTTTGATTTAGACAAAATCAAAGTAGGACTAGCACTTTATTCACCCTCTGGAGTTCATAAAGCAGATGCGTATCAGCCAGCTATCGAAGAGATGATGGTCGCTCAAAAAAACTTTTTAGGAGAAGCAAACAACACACCTTCTTACGATATTTTACTGCACTTAATGGGCATGGAAGATTTGCAATATTTTGGAGGTATGATGGGAGCTCTAGAACACCACACTTCAACAACAGTAGTGTTTGTAGATCAAATGCAGCCTCAGGAACTGACACAGAGTCTGGTAGATGTAGTTTCACACGAGTTTTTTCACACTCTTACTCCCTTAAATATTCATTCTGAAGAAATACATAATTTTGAATACAATACTCCAATGATGTCCCAACATTTATGGATGTACGAAGGAACAACAGAATACTTTGCCAATTTGTTTCAAATCAATCAAGGACTGATTGAGGAGCAAAACTTTTACAACCGTATCCTTGAAAAAATAAACTATTCTCAACGGTATGACGACACAATGTCTTTTACAGAAATGAGTGCTGGTATAGTAGAAGAACCCTACCAAAGCAATTACGGTAATGTATACCAAAAAGGGGCTCTGATCAATATGTGTTTGGATATTTTGATTCGTGAAAAAAGTGGAGGAGAGAAAGGTGTTTTATGGGTAATGCAAAATTTAGCAAAACGTTATGGGGCTGATAAGCCCTTTAAAGATGAGGAATTAATTGATGAGATTATAGCAATGACCTATCCTGAAGTAGGGGATTTCTTTAAAACCCATGTAGAAGGAACTCAACCGATCAACTATGAAGATTACTTAAGTAAAGTAGGCCTTACCAGAGGTGAAACGGATATTGAACTTCCTAGCATTCTTTTAAAGGATAGTCAAAGTCCGTTTTTTATGCCACAACCTAATGAAGAAGGAACTGTACAATACGTAGTAACCGGTTTGAATTCAACAATTGCTTCTATGGGTGTTCAAGAAGGTGATCTTTTCTTGGGACTAGATGGAACTTTGTTTCCAGAAATAAAACAAGAAAATGCAGAGGCTATTAATGCGATATTTACTCCAACCTTTATGTGGGATGCTCAAAAAGATTTCAGTATCACCGTAAAACGCGGTGAAGATTTACTTACCTTAACTGGTGTCACAGGAACTCCCACAGTTAAAGCTAAAGGAATTGTTGCAAATCCACAGGCAGATCCTAACGCTATAGCCTTGAGACAATCCTGGTTAAAAGAGTAATGCTAAAATCATTCTATTTTCTAATATACTTTAATAAATTATAATTTATGTTATGTAAAATAGAATGTGTTAAATAAAACTTATATTCGTTCTTAATGAAACCCTATGCCCTATGAAAACAATAAAAAGAATTTTTTTAATCGTATTATCGTTAGTTGTACTAGCAGGTATTTATTTTATATATGGACTTTACATCAATCCTAAAAGTCCAAAAGGTTCTGCAGAGTATGTCAATGGAAATACTGAAATACATATCAATTATTATCGTCCATTTAAAAAAGACCGCTTAATTTTCGGTGCACTTGAAGATGGTGCCTTAGTACCCTATGGTCAGTACTGGCGTTTAGGAGCTAATCTAACCACACAATTGAAAACAAACAAAGAACTTTTTCTGGCCGACAGAAAGCTTGCTCCGGGCTCCTACGGTATGTATGTCTTTCCATATTCAGATTATTGGCTACTCATAATACATGAAAAAGATGGAGGTTTAAGTGCGTCTGAACCCGACTCCTCTGGGGTTTTGATGCAAATGAATCTACCAGTTAGTACACTTACAGAAACGCTGGAACAATTTACAATTGATTTTGTGGATCAGAATCTTCGCATTCGATGGGATACTACTCAAGTTTTAATTCCATTTAAAGAGTGAAAAGAGCATTACAAAGACTTTGGACCTTTATTCTAATCACCTTTTTTCTTCTCTTTTTTGGTGGAATTACCTATTATATCATTGATAAAATCCAAGAGAAAAATAATCTCATGGACATTGAAGAATACAGTCCACGTTCTACCCTAATAGTTCCTGAAACAAAGCTAAAAAGATCAAAATACCCTTTTGTGGATGTTCACAATCACCAATTTGATATGCCCATTAAAGACTTATCTAAATTAGTGGAAGAGATGGACAGTCTCAATATGGGGTTTATGGTTAATCTCAGTGGTTTTCGAGGTCTGTATCTTGAACAGTCTTTAAAGAATATTAAAGAGAGTGCCCCTACCCGCTTTGGTTTGTTTTTGAATATTGACTTTGAAAAGCTTGATGATTCAAGTTTTGCTAAAGAGCAAGTAGAGCTCATAAACAAGGCTGTAGCACAAGGAGTAATAGGTCTTAAAGTATATAAATCCCTTGGACTTACAGACAAAGATAAAAAGGGAAATCGCATTGCAATAAACGATCCCAGATTGGACCCTATTTGGAAAGCGTGTGGAGATCTAAACATCCCGGTACTCATTCACAGTGGTGAACCTTCCTCTTTTTGGGAACCAAAAGACAAATACAACGAGCGTTGGCTTGAATTAAGACAAAAACCAGGTCGCTATCGTGATCCTGAAAAAAACCCTTCCTTTGAAGAAGTATTAGCAGAACAACACGCTGTATTTAAAAAACATCCCAATACTACTTTTATTAACGCTCATTTAGGATGGATGGGAAATGATTTGGACCGATTGGGGAAACATCTTGATCAATACCCTAATGTAATGACAGAAATTGGAGCCGTTTTAGCAGAACTGGGACGACAACCCAAAAGGGCACGTCAGTTTTTTATTGATTATCAAGACCGGATACTGTTTGGAAAAGATTCCTACAATGTTTCTGAATATTATACCTATTTCAGGGTACTAGAAACAGAAGACGAATATTTTGAATATTATCGAAAAAGGCATGCCCACTGGAAAATATATGGTTTGTCCCTTCCAGATTCAGTTTTGCAAAAAGTATATTACAAAAATGCATTACATTTATTTCCTTCTATAGATCAATCACTTTTTAAACCCTAAGTAATGATACTCGTAAACACCCCTACCGTCCCAAACAAAGCCATTGTTGAAACCCTAGGTATAGCCCGTGGGAGTACAGTCCGAGCCCGAAATGTAGGTCAAGATATTTTTGCCGGTTTAAAAAATATTGTGGGTGGAGAAATATCAGAATACACCAAACTTCAAGCTCAGTCTCGAGAACAGGCCCTACAACGTATGGTTGAAGATGCAGAGCGTATGGGAGCCAATGCCATTGTCAATGTACGTTTGACAACCTCAATGGTCATGCAAGGTTGCTCAGAAATATTGGCCTATGGTACAGCGGTAATCCTTAAATAAAATGGAATTGATTCTTTTCCTGGGAGGTGGAATTTTACTCCTTTACCTTATTTTCAAACGCATCGAAGAAAAAAAGGGCGAAAATTTCGAAGATCGAGATAACTAAAAAGGTGCTTAATTTTTAACACCCAAAAAAACATTAACCCCTTTTGGTATAGGATTTCCTGAGCTTCTTCGGAAACTTACTACTTGACCTGTGTGGTAAATGGCATCGGAAATAGGTCCGTTAATAAGGTTCCATAGTGGGAATCGTACCTGCCCTCCTCCCCGTTCAAAAATCACCTCTAGCGCTTCCAATTCCTTTGGATTCATTTTTTTGAGTTGTTCCGTGGCTATTTTTAAAAAAGCTAAAGTTTCTGATCTTAGCATTTTAAATTTTTGTGGAACCTCTAGAGGAGGACGAACGGTCGCTTTATTCTGAGTTGAATTTGCAATTACTTCTGCTAGTCCATGAATATGTTCTAAAGTTTCCCTACAAGTTTGTCCGCTTTCAGAAGGACTATACTCTAAATCTACCTCTCGGAGCCCCTCTGTTGCCCAGAAGTATCGAAACCCTAAGCCTTGAATCATTCGAATTATCAAATGTTCAGAAGAAAAAGTTTCTGGAGCTGGAGGTATCGATTGAAAAGGAAGGTCTTGAGCCATAAGCGAGGATGTTAAAAAGAAGAAGAGACTTGAATAGCAAACATTTTTCATTGTATTTTTGTGATTGGGTCCGTGATTCGAATTTATTAAAATACGTTCAATGTCTAACAAAAAAATCAACAGTTTTGAGGAACTCGCTAAAATCCAGTTTCAAAATTTAGCACCTGATCCCGATCCTCTTCCCAAATCAACAAAGACCTTTCAAAAACAAACACTAGAAGCACATTTCAGTAACAAAGGACGTGGGGGTAAAACGGTTACTTTGATTAAAGGCTTTGAAGGAGATGTCTCCGAGCTTAAAGCCCTTGCTAAAGAACTTAAAAATGAATTTAGAGTTGGAGGTACTGTAAAAAACGGAGACATTTTAATTCAGGGGAACTTTAGAGACCAAATTATAAGCTTTCTTCAGTCTCAAGGTCATAGTGTTAAACGGGTGGGAGGCTGATTCACCACATTACTTCTTCACTACCTGCTGCTTTTAAATACGCATTACATTTACTAAAGTGTTTGTTGCCAAACCAGTAGCCTCTATTCGCACTTAAAGGAGAAGGATGACCACTAGTCAACACCAAGTGTTTGGAAGCATCTATCAGCTTGATTTTTTGCTTGGCAAAACCGCCCCATAGCATAAAAACGACGCCTTCTTTTTGTTTTGAAATGGCTTTAATAACAGCGTCTGTAAACGTTTCCCAACCCTGCTTTTGGTGGCTACCTGCTTGTCCAGAAGCAACTGTTAGTGTTGTATTTAATAGAAAGACACCTTGTTGTGCCCAACGTGTTAAATCACCACTTTGAGGATAAGTCAAACCAAGGTCTTCTTGTATCTCTTTAAAAATATTGATTAGTGAAGGAGGGTGAGGAATACCCTCCGGAACAGAAAAACTTAATCCATGCGCTTGACCAGCTCCATGGTAGGGATCCTGTCCTAAAATAACTACCTTTACTCTATCAAAAGGACAGCTTTCAAATGCATTAAAAATTAAAGGGCCAGGTGGGTAGCAAACACTGTTAGAATAAGCCTTTCTAACAAATTGTACCAAATTTGAAAAATAGGACGCTTCAAATTCAGATTGCAATACCTTTTCCCAACTCGAATGTATTTGCACCTTCATGAATTTCATACATTTGCAGGGCTAAGTTAAGAAAATCTCATGGGGCAAATACCTTCAAAAACACTTGAAGATTTAGAATTTAAAGAAGTTTTAAAACAGTGTGCAAGTTTTGCTATCACGCCAATGGGAAAAGAAGCTTGTCACCATCTCAGCCCTGAGACAACTCCAGAAACGATACTCAATAAATTACAGTCAGTTTCTGAATTTCTGGCTTCTTTTGAAAATGAAAATCGTATACCAAATCACGGTTTTGAAAGCTTAGAGCGAGTTTTTGGTTTGCTGAAAATTGAAAACAGCGTTTTAGAAATAGAAGATTTCAGGATTCTAGCTAGTAATACCGAAACGACTAACACTTTAGTCGCTTTCTTGAAAAAGTTTCAAGCCTACTACCCTACTCTATATCTGAGTAGTGAAGAACTCACGATAGAAAAGGAAATTAAGGCAAATGTAGACGCTGTAATTGATCGTTTTGGTGAAGTTCGGGATAATGCTTCCGAAAACTTATATCAAGTACGAAAAAAAATTCAGCAAGTACGAGGAAAAATAAGCAGCAGCTTCAACAAAGCTTTGAGTCAGTACCTCACCGCGGATTATTTAGATGATATCCGAGAATCGATTCTAGACAACAGAAGAGTACTCGCTGTAAAGTCAATGTACAGAAGGAAGATAAAAGGTACAATTATGGGGAGCTCTAAAACAGGTAGTATTGTTTTTATTGAGCCTCAAGCCACACACCTACAAAATCAAGAGTTACAAAACCTACTGTACGAAGAGGAAGAAGAAATCAAAAAAATATTGAGTAGTCTGACTGATTTTTTCCGTCCTTTTCTTCCCTATCTCATCAAACAGCATTCGTTTTTACTAGAAATTGATGTCGTTTACGCTAAAGCGCGTTACGCAAAAGAAATAAATGCCTTATTACCTAAAATCAGTTTGGATGAACGTAGATTAGAATTTAAAAATGCCTACCACCCTTTGTTGCTACAAACACATAAATTGGAAGGTAAAATAACCCATCCACAAGACATTACCTTACATCCTAACCAGCGTATTATTGTCATCTCTGGACCCAATGCTGGGGGTAAAAGTATTACTCTAAAAACAGTAGGACTATTGCAACTCATGCTTCAAACGGGTATGTTGATTCCTGTGCATGAACGAAGTACAGCCTGTTTATTTGATTCTATTCTTAGCGATATTGGCGACAATCAATCCATTGAAAATCATTTGAGCACCTATTCCTACCGCTTGAAAAATATGCGGTACTTTTTAAAAAAATGCGATGCCAACACCCTTTTTCTAATCGATGAATTTGGAACAGGTTCTGACCCAGAGCTAGGCGGAGCTTTAGCTGCAGTTATTTTGGAAGATTTTTATGAAAGGAATGCCTTTGGATTGATTACAACCCACTATGCAAACCTTAAAGTGTTGGCAACAGAACTTCCAGCTATGAGTAATGCCAATATGCAGTTTAACAACCAAACATTAGAACCCATATTTAAACTCATAATGGGTGAAGCAGGGAGCTCCTTTACGTTTGAGGTTGCTCAAAAGAACGGATTACCTTTT
>VMCW01000107.1 GCA_008081175.1 Flavobacteriaceae bacterium | reverse complement strand
GACGGTGGATTTGGTTGCGTCATTGCAATAGAAGAAGCTTTGCGGCTAGGAGCTCCTGAGGTAGATGCTATTTTACTAAATACAGAAGTTCAACAATTCAATCGAATGCGTTCTACAAATGCTTTTGATTTGTTGCTATCTACATTAGACTTTATGGGCGATCAAATTACACAGGATAATCGTAAAGTAGGAGCACTTTTAGCGAATCAAAAGAAGGCAAAACTTCAGATGTTTTATACACCCCGTGTTTTAACGACACAATCCCTTGTCTTCAATCAAAAAGAAATGGAATCCTGGTGGGAAGAGGGTCGTTTGTATGCAGCAGAAGTAGTTAATTCAGGAAATCCAAGCTGAGCTGAACCATAGCTTTTACTCCGTAGATAAGACCCGCATCGTCTACCATAAATTCTGGCGTGTGGTGGGAGGGAGCGTCTTTTGGATTATTTCCTTGAATAAGCCCGCCTAAAAAGAAATAAAAACCGGGTACTTTTTCTTGAAATGCAGAAAAATCTTCTGCGCCGGTCACGGCTTGCATTTCGACAACCTGATTTTCACCTAAAGCTTTTTTTAAGCTCGATACTGCGAGTTCTGTGAGATCTGGATCGTTATAGGTAAGTGCCGCGGTCTCAAAAATATCAACCTGGGCACTTCCTCCATAGGCTTCAGCAATTTGTGGTACCATCTCTTTCATTCGCTTGATGATGAGTTGTTTCATCTCTTCATCTAAGGTTCTTATCGTACCAACCATTTGAGCTGTTTCTGGAATTATATTGAACCGAATACCTGAGTGAATAGACCCTACAGAAACCACAGCACCTTCTTTAGTTAATTCAGAGTTTCTACTGATGATACTTTGCAGACCGTCAACAATTTTAGCCGCTATTAAAATGGGATCTACACTCTTCCAGGGTTGAGAACCGTGAGCTTGTTTTCCTTGGATATCAATTACGAAACGCTGTGCTGCTGCCATTATTCCTTTTGATTTGTAGCGCACCATCCCTACTGGTGTTGCAGAATTGATGTGCAACCCATAAACAGCATCTACTTTAGGTTGATCCAAAACTCCTTCTTCAACCATCAATCTTGCACCTCCCTTTTCGCCTTGTGGTGGTCCTTCTTCAGCTGGCTGAAAAAGAAACTTGACAGTACCTGCAAAGTCTTTATTTTTAGATAAATACTCCGCTACACCCATTAAAATGGCAACGTGGGTGTCGTGACCACAGGCGTGCATAACTCCAGTCTCTTGACCAGCAAAGGTGGTTACAACCTCCGAACGGTAAGGCAAGTCGTTTTCCTCCTTTACAGGAAGGGCATCCATGTCAGCCCGTAAGGCCAAAACTTTTCCTGGGCGGTTTCCTTTGAGTATGCCTACAACTCCGGTATGAGCAATTCCAGTTTGGACTTCTATACCCAGGGATTTTAGGTGGTTGGTAACTTTTTCAGCGGTTTTAAACTCCCGATTCGATAATTCTGGATTTTGATGAATTTCATGACGCCACTGGATCACTTTTTGTTCTAGGTCAACACTAATGCTTTGTGCGTTAAGAGAGCTGATACCAATAAATAACGTAGCGAGTATTCTATAGTTTTTCATAAAATTTTACTTTAAATAATCTTTTACCATGGCGGTTAAAACATTAACTCCGTAAATTAAAGCGGAATCATCAATAAAAAAATTAGGGGTATGATGTGAGGGAGCCTCTGTTTCAGGAAGTGTCTTTGGTGTTCCTCCTAAAAAGAAATAAAATCCAGGAATCTCTTGTTGGAAGTAGGAAAAATCTTCAGCTCCAGTTACAGCATTAACGACTTCTACATTATCTTTTCCAAGTACGCGTTCTATACTTGGTATCATTTGTGAGGTTAAATCTGGGTCGTTATACGTTATGGGTGCACCATCTTGGATAATAACTTCTGCTTCACCTCCATAAGCTTGGGCTATTTTTGGAACTAATTCTGTCATGCGATTTCGTATTACTTCTTTCATTTCTTTATCAAGCGTACGAATAGTTCCAATCATTTGAGCTTCCTCCGGTATGATGTTAAACCGAATTCCAGAATGAATAGAACCTACAGAAATCACTGCAGCTTCTTTAGTGAGCTCAGCATTTCTACTGATGATACTTTGCAACCCGTCAACAATTTTTGCTGAAATTAAAATAGGATCTACACTCATCCATGGTTGAGAACCATGAGCTTGTTTACCCTTTACGTTAATTACAAAACGCTGTGAAGAGGCCATAATCCCTTGTGGTCTGTAGCGAACTTTACCAACATGAGTTCCAGAATTGATGTGTAGGCCAAAAATAGCATCAACTTTGGGGTTTTCTAAAACGCCTTCCGCTATCATCAAATCGGCGCCTCCTTCTTCCCCCTCAGGTGCTCCCTCCTCAGCGGGTTGAAAGATGAATTTAACAGTACCTGCAAAATCAGTGTTTGCAGCCAAAAGTTCTGCAACTCCCATCAAAATGGCTACATGGGTGTCGTGGCCACAGGCATGCATTACACCTGTTTCTTTACCATTGTATGTAGCCTGTACTGTAGATCGAAATGAAAGATCGTTTTGTTCGGTGACGGGAAGGGCATCCATATCTGCTCGAAGTGCAAGTACTTTACCTGGTTTTTTACCTTTTAAAACTCCTACCACTCCAGTGTGTGCAATTCCAGTTTGCACCTCCATTCCAAGAGACTTTAAATGTGCAGCTACTTTTTCAGCAGTTTTAAATTCCCTATTGGATAATTCAGGGTTTTGATGAATTTCATGGCGCCATTGAATGACTTTTTTATTGAGCTTTTGGTCTGACTGCTGTGCAAAACCTATTAGTGAAAATGTAAAAACTAGAACGGTTAAAAAAATTTTTTTCATGACGTAAAATAGTGAAGTTGTGAAGATACAATGTTTATAATTAAAGACTAAAAACAAACCCTAAAATATAGAAATAGCTAATTTTAGGCCATATATGAACACCGACCTTACATCAAATTTAAATGCTTTAAACGATGCCCAAAAAGCACCTACTCTTCACAAAGACGGTCCTTTGATTGTAATAGCAGGAGCAGGTTCCGGGAAAACCCGTGTATTAACCTTTCGCATTGCTTATCTGATGTCACAAGGAGTTGATCCCTTTTCCATATTAGCACTTACTTTCACCAATAAAGCGGCTAGAGAAATGAAAGAGCGCATTGGCGAGCTAGTTGGAGCAAGTGAAGCAAAAAACCTGTGGATGGGTACTTTTCACTCTGTCTTTGCAAGAATTCTTAGGGCAGAAGCAGATAAATTGGGGTTTCCCTCTAATTTCACCATTTACGACACCCAGGATTCAGATCGATTGATAGCTTCCATAATTAAGGAAATGGGGCTAGACAAAGATATTTATAAATACAAGCAAGTACGAGGACGTATTTCTGCTTTTAAGAACAGTTTAATTACTGTAAAAGCATACTATAATGATCCTGACCTTCAAGAAGCCGATGCGATGTCACGTCGTCCTGAAATGGGAGCTATTTACAAGGAATATGTGGATCGCTGCTTCAAAGCAGGAGCAATGGATTTTGACGATTTATTGCTTCGAACAAATGAATTGTTAA
The DNA here is from genome assembly GCA_008081175.1 of Flavobacteriaceae bacterium. Lineage (GTDB taxonomy): Bacteria > Bacteroidota > Bacteroidia > Flavobacteriales > Flavobacteriaceae > MS024-2A. The sequence goes on along the minus strand of VMCW01000107.1, from coordinate 3,822 downwards.
ATCGTTTTCCAGATGTTTTAGCAAAATATCAAGAACGTTTTCGTTATTTGCTGGTAGATGAGTATCAAGACACCAACCATTCCCAATACTTGATTGTTCGTGCGCTAGCTGACCGTTATCAAAATATTTGTGTAGTAGGAGACGATGCACAAAGTATTTATGCTTTCCGGGGAGCGAACATCAACAACATTCTTAATTTTCAAAAAGATTATCCAGATGTTAGCCTCTATCGATTGGAGCAAAATTACAGATCTACAAAAACAATAGTTAATGCAGCAAATTCCATAATCAGCCACAATAAAAATAAAATTGACAAAGTGGTTTGGACCTCAAATGATCAAGGTGCGCCCATACAAATTAATCGTTTAATAACGGATGCTGAGGAAGGAAGATATGTGGCATCCAGTATCTTCGAATTCAAAATGCAAGAACAACGAAAAAATGCTGATTTTGCAATTTTGTATCGAACCAACGCACAATCGAGAGCTATGGAAGACGCTTTGAGAAAGCGTGATATTCCCTATAGGATATATGGAGGGCTTTCTTTTTATCAGAGAAAGGAAATTAAGGATGTATTAGCCTATTTACGTTTATTGGTCAATCCAAAAGACGAAGAAAGCTTGAAGCGGATTATCAACTATCCTCCAAGAGGCATTGGCCAAACTACAGTTGATAAATTGGTCGTAGCATCAAAAAAACACAACCTTTCTCTTTTTGAAACATTAGACCGTGCTAAAGAACTTGAGGTTCCTATGAATGCAGGAACCCTCACCAAGCTCACTGACTTTGCTACAATGATAAAGCGTTTTCAGATTGAAAACGAAAGCTTGAATGCTTTTGAAATTACAGATCTAGTAACGAAAAAAATTGGATTGGTACAAGAGCTTAAAAAAGAAGCTACACCAGAGGGAATAGCTCGAATTGAAAATATCGAAGAACTATTAAACGGTATTCGCGATTTTACCGAAGGACAGAAAGAATTAGCCGATACTACAGGAAGTTTGACCGAATTTTTAGAAGATGTCTCCCTTGCCACTGATGCTGATCGAGATAACGACCCAAACAGTGACCGAGTATCACTGATGACCATACATTTAGCCAAAGGACTCGAATTTCCCTATGTGTATATTGTTGGTATGGAAGAGGATTTGTTTCCCTCTGCTATGAGTATGAATACCCGAAGTGAGCTAGAGGAAGAACGTCGTTTGTTTTATGTAGCTTTAACCCGTGCAGAACAACGCGCCTTTCTTTCTTACACACTTTCTAGATACCGCTGGGGAAAATTGATTGATGCTGAACCCAGTCGATTTATTGAAGAAATAGATCCTAAGTATGTTCATCACATAAAACCTAAAGAAGAGTATCATTATAAACCGCTCGTAAATACCTCGATCTTTGGTGAACCTGCTAAAATAGAACGTACTCCTCGTGAAAAAGAGAAAACAATTTCTAGTCCCACTCCCTCCCAATTGAAAAAATTAAGACGAATTGACAGCCATGAATCTTCTTCAGAAATAGAGTCTAGCATTGAATTAAAGGAAGGTATGGAGGTAGAACACGCCCGTTTTGGAAGTGGTGTAGTAGAACGTATCGAAGGAGACCGGAACAATAAAAAAGCAGTCATAGCTTTTCAAGGATTTGGAAAGAAAAACCTTTTATTACGGTTTGCAAAACTTAAAATTAAATAATGCCTCAATCTAAACTTAGGACTTTTTATTCTCAAAAACCTAATCTAATTTTTATTAAAGAGGCCGTAGAAGTTTTAGAACAAGGCGGTATGATCATTTTTCCTACAGATACAGTATATGCCTTAGGATGTTTGTCAAGTCAAGGCGATCGTTTAAAAGATTTGGCACGAATCAAGGGAGTTAAATTAGAACATGCACCGCTTAGTTTTATTTTCGAAGATATTCGTTCACTTTCCTCCTTTGTTAGACCTATGAATTCCCAAGTGTTTAAGCTTGTAAAGCGACTCTTGCCAGGGCCTTATACCTTGATTATGGAAGCCGTTCAGAAATTACCAAAACCCTTTCAGAAAAGAAGAACAATAGGTGTACGCATCTCGGACCATCCTATTTTAAAAGCATTACTTCCTTTATTGAGTGCACCTATTGTTTGTACTTCTATTCACGATCCTGATGAAATAGTAGATTATACTACAGATCCTGAAATCCTACTCGAACGCTGGGATTCAGAAATTGAACTCATGTTATCTGACGGATATGGAAGTAATGTTCCTTCGACAGTAATCGATCTTACAAAACAACCTTTTGAAGTATTAAGAGAAGGCGCAGGTGAACTTCCTTTTTAATTAAAGTGGGCTTATAAAGAGACCTGTTACTAATTTTGGAAGTATGTAAGTGGATTTAGCAGGTAAGATTTTCCCCTTTTTTGCGTAGTCAAATAACATTTCTTTAGAACAAGGCTTCATATAAAACACCAAATCAAACTGAGACATATTCTCTGAATATGAATGTGGATCTACATCGGGTTGATAACACAACTCATCTAATATATCCGGAAAAGTGTCTAATATTTGCTCTCTAATGAACTCTGGCGTAAGACCTACAACAGTGGAAATGCCAAAATAGTGTTTTTTAATTTTAATTGTAATATCGTATTTCTTTTTACTGTTAGCATCTAAAGAGGTGGGGACTCCGTTAAATACTTTCATCTTTTCGATCAAAATATCTACTATTTGTGTACTCAGAGTTTTTTTGAAAAACCAAATGAAGCTGTGTAAATAAATCGAGTTTTGGGAAACTAAAAAGCAAGAAACCAAAAAGTCTTTGTTTTTGAGCTTAGACAGTGTGGTTATGCTTGCCACACGATGATGACCATCAGCAAGATGGAAATAAGGCTGTTGTTCAGACCATTTTGACAGACTTTGTGTTTCACTATCAATTAATTGCCAAATCTGGTGTTGTGTTTGATCAAAAGTAAATGAAACTATTGTTTGTCGCTTTTCAATTTCTAAGGGCACAAGAGACTGTAAAGGGTCATCTTCTGTGATAACAACTACGGGCTCTGCTTGAATTTGTACTTCATCTAGATAAGAGGCCATTAAGGTAGCTCTCTTTGGATAGGTCTTTTCGTGTTGAGTTATTGATCCCTTCTCAAATTCTTTAGAGTTTATTCCGCAAATCAATCCTGTGTAAGTATGTTCTGAAGTGCTTATTTTGTAGTAATAGATACAGGGGTTGTCTTTCTTTAAAAAATGATCCTCTGAAATAGCCTTTAACCACCTTTCACGAATTTTTTTGTTTTTGTCAGCCTGAGTTAAATTCGGGTATATAATTTGAATAAACCCCTTTTTTTGTTTCTGTTTCAAACTCTTTAACTCGTCTGCTGTATAGTCATCTAAAGAGTGTAAAACTTGATGTTCAGGAGTTTTAGGAAGATAAAAAGTACATGGATGGAGTTTAGGCATGCTTTAAATCTTACCCAATGCATTGGATGATTCTGTGTGCAACTTCTAGGGCAGCTGCACCGTCGGCAAGTGTAACTCTGGGAACGCTATTTTTTTGAATACATTCTGCAAAGTGTTCCAGTTCTTTTTCAATGGCATTGTGGCTTTCAATCCGAGGATTATCAAAATAAATTTGTTTTTTGAATCCCTCAGCATTGGTAAGCAGTAAAGACATTTCATCTGGAATTTCGGGAGCATCTTTTATTTTAACTACTTCTACTTTGTGAGTTAGATAATCCACAGCTATGTAAGCATTTTTTTGAAAAAAGCGTGTTTTACGCATTTTTTTAAGTGAGATTCTGCTGGCAGTAAAGTTGGCAACACAACCGTTTTCGAAAACTACACGGGCATTA
>VMCW01000055.1 GCA_008081175.1 Flavobacteriaceae bacterium | reverse complement strand
TGGTGGTCTCCCTCCACACCCACTGAGCTTGAAGTTTAGAGGTACTGCAGGCCAACGTTTTGGAGGATTTGCTACCCACGGTCTCTTTATGAAATTGGTGGGAACAGTGAATGACTATTTTGGAAAAGGACTTTCGGGAGCAACCCTGGTGGCGCAAGTACCTGAAAAGGCAACTTTTGTCCCTCATGAAAACATCATTATTGGAAATGTTGCCCTGTACGGAGCCACTCAAGGAGAAGCTTACATAAACGGAATAGCAGGAGAGCGCTTCTGTGTTCGAAATTCAGGTGCTAAAGCCGTAGTAGAAGGGATAGGTGACCACGGTTGTGAATACATGACAGGTGGCGTAGCTGTTATCCTAGGTGAATTTGGAAGAAATTTTGCTGCAGGAATGAGTGGAGGAATTGCTTACCTCTATTCAAAGACAGGGCGCTTTGATGAGAAAAAGTTTAACCTTGAAATGGTTGAGTTAGAAAACCTTCAAGAAAGCGACCTTAAAACGGTACAAGAACTGTTGCAAAACCATGTAGACTACACCAACAGTCCCAAAGCCACTGAAATACTAAAAGACTGGAAAAAATCAAGTAAAAATTTCATCAAGGTAATGCCAACCGACTATAAAAAAGCTTTGGAGTTATTAGCAAAACAAGAACTTGAAAAAACTGTTTAAACCATGGGAAAAATTAAAGGCTTTATGGAATATGATCGAATCAAAGAATCGGTCATAGAACCCAAAAAAAGAATCGAAAATTACAAGGAGTTTACCCTAGCCCCTAAAGACGAAGCCCTGCAAGAGCAAGGTGCGCGTTGCATGGATTGTGGTGTCCCTTTTTGTCATAGTGGCTGCCCTCTGGGGAATTTAATTCCAGACTTTAATGATGCCGTGTACAAAAACGAATGGGAGCGAGCACTTACCCTTCTGCACAGCACCAATAATTTTCCTGAATTTACAGGTAGGCTTTGTCCAGCTCCCTGTGAAGAAGCTTGTGTTCTCGGTATTGTCAATCCTCCTGTTTCTATTGAGTTGATTGAAAAATATATTGTAGAACGTGGATTTAAAGAAGGTTGGATTCGACCAGAGATTCCTTCCAACAGAACAGGCAAAAAAGTAGCTATTATTGGCTCTGGACCCGCTGGTCTTGCAGCTGCACAACAATTGAATCGTGCAGGGCACAGTGTAACTGTCTTTGAAAGGGAAAATAAAATTGGTGGCCTTTTGCGTTATGGTATTCCCGATTTTAAAATGGAAAAATCAGTCATTGACAGGCGATTGGAAATTTTAGAGGCTGAAGGAATTGTTTTTAAATGCAATATTGAAGTAGGTAAAACAATTTCTGCAGAAGCATTAGAAAAAGAATACGATGCAGTGGTACTTGCTACTGGAGCAACAATAAAGAGGGAAATGCCTATTCCTGGGTCTAATTTGAAAGGCATCGTTCAGGCAATGGACTTCTTACCCCACAACAATAAAGCTGTTGACGGACAGCACGAGCGTGATCCTAAGTATTTAGCTAAAGACAGAGATGTGATTGTCATAGGCGGAGGAGATACCGGATCTGACTGCATTGGAACATCCAACCGCCACGAGGCTAAAAGCGTTACCAACTTTGAAATTCTCCCCAAACCAGCTGAAGGTAGAACAGAAGAACACCCTTGGCCCTATTGGCCCTTTAAATTAAAAACCTCTTCCTCTCACGAAGAAGGAAGCCACAGGGAATGGAGTATTTTAACCAAGGAATTTATAGGAGATGACAAAGGACATGTAAAAGCACTCAAAACGGTAGAAGTATACTGGAAGAAAGTGCCTGGTGAACGTCCCCAGCTTATAGAAAAAGAAGGCTCAGAAAAAGAGTGGCCTTGTGATTTAGTCCTTTTGGCCCTTGGGTTTACAGGTCCCGAAAAAAGTCTTCCTGAACAATTCGGACTTAGCTTTGACGAGCGGGGTAACATCAAAGGAGAAAACAATTACCAAACCAATAAAAAAGCCATTTTTACTGCTGGTGATTGCCGCAGAGGACAATCGCTCATAGTCTGGGCAATTTCCGAAGGAAGAGAGGCAGCACACCAGGTAGACACCTTTCTTATGGGACGTTCTAACTTACCACAAAAAAACAAAGCAGGTGATTTAGTAGCACAGTAGAATGTACTTTTAATAGTTTTATAAACCCCACACTTGTGGGGTTTTTTATTTTCACTAAATTGAAGTCATCGAACCGAAATATAGGTAGTCATGAAACACAGAAAAATTCTTTTAAGCGAAAATGAAATACCCGAAAAATGGTATAATATCATTGCGGACATGCCCAATAAACCGCTGCCACCACTAAATCCTGCTACATTAGAGCCGATTGGTCCAGAAGCCTTAGCTCCTCTTTTTCCAATGGAACTCATCAAACAAGAAGTCACTCCAGAAAAGTGGGTAACAATTCCAGACGAAGTGCGAAACATCTATTCCCTGTGGAGACCCACTCCACTGTATCGTGCCTATGGTTTAGAAAAAGCACTGGATACGCCTGCGAAAATTTACTACAAATACGAAGGAGTTAGTCCCTCCGGATCACACAAACCGAACACAGCCGTAGCTCAAGCTTATTACAACAAACAAGAAGGTGTAAAAACTATTACAACAGAAACAGGTGCCGGACAATGGGGAAGTGCACTTGCCTTTGCCTGTAAACATTTCAAGATTAACTGTGAGGTGTATATGGTAAAACTGTCTTATGAACATAAACCCTACCGAAAAACAATGATGAATACTTGGGGAGCGAAAGTTTTTCCCTCTCCGTCCGACGCTACTCAAATAGGTAAAAAAATACTGGCAGAAAATCCAGATACTACTGGATCTTTAGGAATTGCAATTTCTGAAGCTATAGAACGTGCTGCGAGCAGCGACGACATCAAATATGCTTTGGGAAGCGTGTTGAATCATGTAAAACTACATCAAACGGTTGTGGGGCAAGAGGCCTTAAAGCAAATGGAAAAAGCAGGTGATCTTCCAGACATAGTGATTGCTCCTTTTGGAGGAGGGTCTAACTTTGCAGGGCTTGCTTTCCCTTTTTTACGACTCAATCTTGAGGAAGGAAGAAAAATTCGTTGCATCGCAAGCGAACCTGCCTCTTGTCCAAAATTAACACGAGGTGAATTCCGTTATGACTTTGGTGACACAGGGGGAATGACACCTCTGTTACCCATGTATACCCTAGGACATAATTTTGTTCCTGCACCTATACATGCTGGAGGGCTACGCTACCACGGAGCTGGAGTCATTGTAAGTCAACTGTTAAAGGACCAATTGATTGAGGCAATTGCTCATGACAACCTAGAAGTGTTTGAAGCTGGAGTCACCTTTGCTCAAGCAGAAGGAATCATACCCGCACCAGAAGCAACTCATGGAATTGCTACCGTAATACGTGAGGCGGAAAAGTGCAAGCAAGAAGGGGTTTCAAAAACCATTCTATTCAACCTTTGTGGTCATGGAAATTTTGATATGAAAGCCTATGAGGACTATTTTGCAGGAAACATTCAAAAACACGAATTGAGCGAAGAAGAGATTAAAGCTTCTTTAGCAAAATTAAACACCCCTACTATTTAGCACTTGTTCAATCAAATGAATTTAAAAAACCCTCAAGCAGTCTGTTTGAGGGTTTTTTTTAAATGTTTGATTTTTAAAAAAATACGCTTTGTTTTAAAAAAAACATTACTTTCGCTTCGCGTTTTTACAAAACGCCTTGACATTGCGCAGTGAATGAATTTTTCAAGTTCGGGCGAAGTGGAATCAAGAAGCCAGTCCACTTAGCTACCTTAGGGATAAGGAACCGGGCTCTCAGGTTGGCTTCTAAAATTCATTGGTATCCAAAATCCTGGACTTTGTATTCACAAGGTGTCCTCTCCTTTTTCATTATTAGAATTTGAATGTATTAAAGGCTCTTTATTCCTTTTAATCCATCTAAAAATTTTAACTAATGAAAACAAAATACATCGACTTAATCGAACAAACCTTTGATTTTCCTCAAGAGGAATTTCAACTAAATAAAAAACACCAACTTGAATTTCACGGCATTGACCTCATGGAATTGGTCAAAACCTACGGAGGTCCTTTTAAGTTTACCTACTTGCCTAAAGTATCGGAAAACATTCAAAAGGCAAAAAAATGGTTTGGCACAGCCATAAAAGAACACCAATACAAAGGGAATTACAACTATTGCTACTGTACAAAAAGCTCTCACTTTAAATTTATATTGGATCGTGCTCTAGAAAACGATATCCACCTAGAAACGTCCTCTGCTTTTGACATCAACATTGTAGAACGCCTTATTGAACAAGGGAAAATTACATCTAAAAATAAAATCATTTGTAACGGATTTAAAAGGGCACAATACATAGAAAACATCAGCAGACTGATTAACAATGGGTTTAAAAACTGTGTTCCTATTATTGACAATTACGAAGAAGTAAACTTACTCACCGAGGCCATAGACGGATCTTTTGATATCGGTATTCGAATAGCATCTGAGGAAGAGCCCAAATTTGAGTTTTATACCTCCCGTTTGGGAATAGGGTATAAAAATATTGTTCCTTACTATAAAAAACACCTAAAAAAGAATAAGAAGGCACGTCTTACCATGCTGCATTTTTTCATCAATACCGGCATCCAAGACCAGTCCTACTACTGGAATGAACTAATCAAATGTATGCGGGTGTATGTAAACTTAAAAAAAATCTGCCCCAGTCTAAACAGCTTGAATATAGGGGGAGGGTTTCCTATTAAAAATTCTTTGGGCTTTGAATACGACTACGCCTATATGGCGCATGAAATAATAGGTCAAATCCAAATGGCGTGTAAAGAATCCAAAGTTGATGTTCCCGACATCTATACTGAATTTGGCAGCTTCACTGTAGGTGAAGCCGGAGGAGCAGTTTTTGAAGTACTTTATCAAAAACAACAAAACGACCGTGAAAAGTGGAATCTTATCAATTCCTCATTCATCACTACCATGCCTGACACCTGGGCAATAAACAAACGGTTCATCATGCTGGCTGTAAACCGCTGGAATGAAGAATACGAGCGTGTACTTCTAGGTGGTTTGACCTGCGACAGTGACGACTACTACAACAGTGAACAACACCTAAACGCCATTCACCTTCCTTATTTTGACGAAAAAAAACCACTTTATATAGGCTTTTTTAATACCGGAGCGTATCAAGAATCGATAGGTGGTTTTGGTGGTTTGCAACATTGCTTGATTCCACAGCCCAAACACCTCTTAATTGATCGTGATCAGGATGGAAAACTAACACATAGCTTATTTGCAGAACAACAAACTGCAGATTCTTTTTTAACCCTTTTAGGCTATTGATAAAATGTATAATAAAACCAATTTAAAAAGTATAAAGAAAGAACGAAATGTAGGTCAACTACTTCGATTTAAAACACCATCAACAACCATTAATTATTAATTATCAAATTGTGAAAACAAATTCGACCTATGCAGGAATTCCAGAAGCCTATGCGACTTCTGAAAAATCAAAAATAGTTTTGATTCCCGTTCCTTACGACGGTACTAGCTCTTGGAAAAAAGGAGCAGATAAAGGCCCTAAAGCATTTTTGGAAGCCTCAGAAAACATGGAACTGTACGACATTGAAACCGACAGTGAAGTCTATAAACAAGGGATCTATTTGAGTCAGCCCGTTACAGAAAGTAGCTCCCCAGAAGCTATGGTAGAAGCCGTAACAGAAAAAGTAAAAAGCTATCTTAACAGAAATAAGTTTGTTACCCTATTTGGTGGAGAGCACTCCATTTCTATTGGGGCCATTCGCGCCTTTTCGCGCCACTATGAAAACTTGACCGTTGTACAAATTGATGCTCATGCAGACTTACGCGAATCGTACGAAGGTTCTAAATGCAATCACGCCTGTGCACTCTATGAAGCCAATCAAACCAACAATTTGATACAAGTGGGAATTCGAAGCATGGACCATAGCGAAAAAAGTGTGATGAATTATGATAATGTCTTTTTTGCTCATGAAATTGAATCGGACGACTATTGGATAGAACAAGCTGTAGAGCGTATGACCGATACGGTATACATCACCATTGACCTAGACGGTTTTGACCCTTCTCTTTTTCCAGCTACGGGCACACCAGAACCAGGAGGCCTATTTTGGTATGAAACGCTGCGCTTTTTGAGAGATGTCTTTAAAGAAAAAAATGTAGTAGGTTTTGATCTGGTCGAACTTTGTCCCAGTCCAGCGCTTTATGCTTCGGATTTTCTTGCAGCCAAGTTGTACTATAAAATGTTGAGTTACAAATACCATTTAAAAACGTCGGAGACAAACGAATTTTAAAACACACTTAAAAATTTAAAAATGAACACTAAAAAAGGGGCCGTTTCCCAATTTATCGAATCACACTTTTTACACTTTAACGCAGCTGCACTGGTCGATGCAGCTAAAGGATACGAAAATCAACTGGAAGGCGGGGGTAAAATGCTGGTTTCTCTAGCAGGTGCTATGAGCACTGCAGAGCTGGGAAAAACATTTGCTGAAATGATTCGACAGAAAAAAGTACACATCATTTCCTGTACCGGTGCCAACCTAGAAGAAGATGTGATGAACCTTGTTGCTCACTCCCACTACAAACGTATTCCTAACTACCGCGACCTTACGCCACAACAAGAATGGGACTTATTACAGCAGGGTCTCAACCGAGTTACAGACACCTGTATTCCTGAAGAAGAGGCTTTCCGCAGGCTGCAAAAGCACATATTCAAACTTTGGAAAACAGCCGAAGAAAATGGAGAGCGTTACTTCCCCCATGAGTTCCTCTATCAGCTGCTACTCTCTGGAGCGTTGGAAAAATACTACGAGATAGACCTAAAGAACTCATGGATGTACGCCGCTGCAAAAGCAAACCTTCCTATGGTAGTCCCCGGCTGGGAAGACAGCACTTTGGGAAATATTTTTGCGAGCTATGTTATCAAAGGAGAGCTCAAGGCAGCTACTGTAAAATCAGGAATTGAATACATGACTTTCTTGGCAGAATGGTACCACCAAAATGCAAAGTCAAGTATTGGATTTTTCCAAATTGGAGGAGGTATTGCAGGAGATTTCCCTATTTGTGTAGTACCAATGCTTTCTCAAGATTTGGAACGTGAGGATACACCTTTTTGGGCCTATTTTTGTCAGATTAGCGACTCTACGACCAGCTATGGCTCCTACTCAGGGGCTGTACCTAATGAGAAGATCACATGGGGAAAACTCCATATCGATACTCCTAAATTTATTGTAGAATCCGATGCTACTATTGTAGCACCTTTGATCTTTGCTTATGTCCTAGGACAATAAGCTAGGGTTGATTTAATGCCTTTTCAATTAAAGTAGCCACATCAATTCGTGCGCCGTGGTGTATAGAATCTGTTACTTTTAATATCAAAATGCGTTTTCC
>VMCW01000078.1 GCA_008081175.1 Flavobacteriaceae bacterium | reverse complement strand
AATGGGTGACTTAGCTTTGGTAGGTATGCCTATTCAAGGAAAAATCATTGCAACCAAACCAGGGCATAAAATCAATACAGACTTTGCTAAAGAATTGAGCTCTCTAATCAAAGCAACTCGAAAATCAAATGCACCAGTAGTCGACTTGTCAAAACCTCCAGTAATGGACGTCAATCAAATTATGGCCATGTTGCCTCACAGACCTCCTTTCTTGCTGGTAGACCGTATTCTTGAGCTTACAGATAGATTTGTTGTCGGATTGAAAAACGTGACAATGAATGAAACGTTTTTCGAAGGTCATTTCCCTGGTGCCCCTGTTATGCCGGGTGTATTGCAGATTGAAGCTATGGCTCAAGCTGGAGGGGTGTTGGTGCTTAGTACTGTGCCTGATCCAGAAAACTACCTCACTTTTTTTATGAAAATTGACAATGTGAAGTTTAAAAAGCCTGTTTATCCAGGAGACACATTGATATTTAAATTGGAACTATTAACTCCTATAAGACGTGGCATTTGTAATATGAGGGGCTATGCCTTTGTAAATGGACAAATTGTTAGTGAAGGAGATTTAATGGCTCAAATTTCTAAAAGAAAATAACCCTAAATCATGCTTACTATGCAACACTTATCAGCAGTTCATCCCGAAGCTAGAATCGGAGAAGATGTTCACATTGATTCATTTACCACCATTCATAAAAATGTGGAAATTGGTTCTGGCACTTGGATTGGATCCAATGTGACCATAATGGAAGGTGCGCGTATCGGAAAGAATTGTAAAATTTTTCCGGGAGCAGTCATAAGTGCTGTGCCACAAGATTTAAAATTTTCTGGTGAGGATACTTTTGTGGAAATTGGTGATCATACAACCATAAGAGAGTGTGTAACTATAAACAGGGGAACTGCAGCATTGGGAATAACAAAAATCGGATCACATTGTTTGATTATGGCCTATTCACATATTGCTCATGATTGTAGTGTTGGAGACCACTGTATCTTTTCAAACAACAGCACCTTGGCAGGACATATATCTGTAGGCAATAATGTCGTACTTTCAGGTTTTACTGCCATTCATCAATTTTGTAGTATAGGTGACTTTGCCTTTCTTGCAGGGGCTTCTCACGTCCGAAAAGATGTCCCTCCATTCATCAAAGCCGGGCGAGAACCACTCGCTTTTGTTGGAATAAACTCTGTAGGACTATCGAGAAATGGCTTTAACGATAAGCAAATTAAAAACATTCAACACATATATCGAATTGTTTTTCAAAGCAAATTAAACACTTCACAAGCTTTAAAGGTCTTGAGTAGTGAAGTTACAGATAGTGAAGAAAAAAAGACCATTGTTGATTTTTTAAATAAATCAGAACGAGGAATTATCAAAGGATATTCCTAAAAAAACTAATTTTGACACCTTATGGCTACAACCTCAGACATACGCAAAGGCTTGTGCATTAAGTACAGCAATGATATTTACAAAATCGTTGAATTTCTTCACGTAAAACCAGGGAAAGGTCCGGCTTTCGTTCGGACAAAACTCAAAAGTGTCACAACTGGAAAAGTAATAGACAATACCTTTTCAGCAGGGCATAAAATTGAAGATATTCGTGTAGAAACACAAAAATATCAGTTCCTCTACAACGAAGGGAACCAGTATCACTTTATGAATACAGATGATTACAATCAAATCAGTATTGATAAAAATATTTTGGATGCACCAGATCTTTTAAAAGAAGGTGAACTTGTTTCTATTTCAATTAATACTGAGGACAACATGCCTCTATCAGCAGACATGCCTGCTAGCGTAGTACTTGAAATTACACATACAGAACCTGGAGTGAAAGGAAATACAGCTACTAATGCTACAAAACCAGCAACGGTAGAGACAGGTGCTACAGTAAATGTACCTTTGTTTATCAATGAGGGAGACAAAATCAAGGTCGATACCGAAAAAGGTAATTACATCGAACGAATAAAAGAATAAATAAAAAACCAATTAAATTTAAACGAATGAGCGTACTTGTTAACAAGGAATCAAAAATCATTGTTCAAGGATTTACAGGTAGTGAAGGTACTTTTCATGCTACCCAAATGATTGAATACGGAACGAATATCGTTGGAGGAGTAACCCCAGGAAAAGGAGGTCAAACCCATTTAGATAAACCCGTTTTCAATTCGGTTGCCGAGGCAGTGCACCAAGCGGGTGCGAACACTTCTATCATTTTTGTGCCCCCAGCTTTTGCTGCAGATGCAATTATGGAAGCCGCAGAGGCAGACATCAAAGTCATCATAGCTATTACAGAAGGTATTCCTGTCAATGATATGACCAAAGCATACCAGTATGTAAAGCAAAAGGGCGCTACATTGATAGGACCCAATTGTCCCGGTGTCATTACACCTGAAGAAGCAAAAGTAGGAATCATGCCTGGTTTTGTCTTTAAAAAGGGGAATGTTGGGATTGTATCTAAATCAGGAACTTTAACTTATGAAGCCTCTGATCAAGTTGTAGCTGAAGGATTAGGCATCTCTACTGCAATAGGGATTGGAGGTGATCCAATTATAGGAACGACAACCAAAGATGCAGTTGCCCTCTTCATGGACGATCCTGAAACAGAATGTATTGTTATGATTGGAGAAATCGGAGGACAATTGGAAGCCGATGCAGCCAAATGGATCAAAGAAACAGGAAACAAAAAGCCAGTAGTAGGCTTTATCGCAGGTGAAACCGCACCCAAAGGAAGAACCATGGGTCATGCAGGTGCTATAGTGGGTGGCAGTGAAGATACAGCAGAAGCTAAAAAACGCATTATGAAAGAATGCGGTATTCATGTGGTTGATTCTCCTGCTCAAATCGGTGCTAAAGTAGCAGAAGTACTTAAAAAATAAATCCTTATGAAGTTATTAGAAAACAAAACAGCCCTTATAACTGGCGCAAGTCGAGGTATAGGTAGGGGAATTGCTAAAACTTTTGCCACTCACGGTTGTGCTGTTGCCTTTACTTACAGCAGCAATGCTGAAGCTGCAGAGGCACTGGTTCAAGAATTGAGTGCTTCGGGAGTTCAAGTAAAAGCATACCAAAGTGATGCTGCAGATTTCAATGCCGCAGAAACTTTGGTGAATCAAGTGCTAGAGGACTTTGGAGGATTAGATATACTCATTAATAACGCAGGAATAACCAAAGACAATCTTTTAATGCGAATGAGTGAAGAAGACTTTGATCAGGTGATTCAAGTCAACCTTAAATCGGTTTTCAACATGACCAAAGCTGTACAAAGGACCTTTTTAAAGCAACGCAGTGGCTCTTTAATTCACATGAGTTCTGTTGTTGGTGTGAAAGGGAATGCTGGTCAGGCCAACTATGCCGCTTCAAAAGCAGGAATAATTGGATTTTCAAAATCTATTGCGCTTGAACTAGGCTCAAGAAACATACGTTCCAACGTCATTGCTCCAGGATTTATAGAAACCGAAATGACCCAAAAACTTTCTGAAGAGGTTGTCCAAGGGTGGCGTGATGGAATTCCACTTAAAAGAGGTGGACAGCCCACTGATGTAGCCAATGCCTGTGTGTTTTTGGCTTCTGAACTGTCTAGCTACATAACTGGACAGGTACTCCATGTTGATGGAGGAATGTTAACCTAAATAATTATAATTATGCAAAATTTACCAAAAATTGGATTACCCGTAGTTTTACTCATTGTAGTATTACTCATCTTTATTTCAAAATCTTCTATCAATATAGGATATGGAGAAGCTGGAGTATTATTTAAAACCTTTGGAGGAGGGGTGGTTACAGATGAACCTCCCTTAGGAGAAGGATTCCACGTTATTGCTCCTTGGAACAAAGTATTTGTTTATAACGTAAAGCAACAAGAATTTTTTGAAGGCAACATGCAAGTGCTTTCCTCTAATGGTTTGGAGATTTCTTTGGATGTCTCTGTACTTTATCAGCCTAAATACGATGAATTGGGATTTCTTCATAAAACCAAAGGAGAAAATTATGTCAATATCGTATTGATCCCACAGATTCGAGCTGTCGCTCGTTCAGTTGTAGGTCGTTATACTCCAGAACAATTATATTCTACCAAACGTGATGCCATTCAAAACGAAATTTTTGAAGAAACCCAAAAGAATGTAGACTCTCAACACATTCAGTTAAATGCTGTTTTGGTACGTGATGTGACTTTACCAATTGCCATTAAAGAGGCCATTGAGCGCAAGCTTCGTCAAGAGCAGGAGGCTCTGGAATATGAATTTCGTATTGAAAAAGCAAAACAAGAAGCGGAACGCCAACGAATTGATGCTGAGGGTAAAGCTACAGCAAACCGTATATTGAGTGCTTCCTTGACAGATAAAATTCTCCAAGAAAAAGGAATTGAAGCCACATTAAAGTTGTCTGAATCTCCAAATTCTAAAGTAATTGTTATCGGTAGTGGAAAAGACGGATTACCCATCATATTAGGAAATCAATAAATTTGAATTCAAATGAAATTAAATATACATCATACACATCTTTCATTATATCGCTCAAACGAGAGGTAGTAGGATGTTTATGTATACATACTAACCCGTTTGAGCAATCAAACGGGTTTTTTTGTGAAGATTGTTTGAGATTTAATTATATATAAAAATATGTTACGACTTGCAGTACAAAAATCAGGACGACTGAATGAGGATTCACTGAAGCTATTGAAAGACTGTGGAATCTCTATTGACAACCGCAAAGATCAATTAAAGGTCGCTGCACGAAATTTTCCCATTGAAGTATTCTTTTTACGTAATGGAGACATCCCTCAATACCTCAGAGATGGCGTAGTCGATTTAGCAATCCTGGGTGAAAATCTCTTAGAAGAAAAAGGAAAGGATTTAAAAGTAGTTGAACAATTGGGTTTTTCAAAATGTCGCGTATCCATTGCTGTCCCTAAAGGATCGAAGTTCGATGGAATTGAGGATTTAGAAGGAAAACGCATTGCGACCTCTTATCCCAATACCGTTCAGAATTTTCTTCAACAAAACAACATCAATGCCGAATTACACATCATTAACGGTTCTGTAGAAATTGCACCCAACATTGGTTTGTCCGATGCTATATGTGATATTGTTTCCAGCGGGAGCACCCTTTTCAAAAACAACCTCAAAGAAGTCGTTGAAATCGCTCGCTCACAAGCAGTTTTAGTAAAAGGCATCAAACTCACAGCCGAACAAAATGAATGGGTTGAAAAACTGCGTTTTAGAGTGCAATCTGTGCTTCGTGCAAAACAATCCAAATACATACTACTCAATGCACCAAATGAAAAAATAGATGCCATCAGTTCGATTCTTCCAGTACTAAAAAGTCCTACTGTCCTTCCCTTGGCACAAGAGGGTTGGAGCTCTATTCATTCTGTAATTAACGCAGGAGATTTTTGGAATGTAATTGATGAATTAAAAGCCTTGGGGGCAGAGGGCATTCTAGTTTGTCCTATTGAAAAAATGGTAATGTAATGGAGCAATTTAATTATCCTACAACCTCCCAATGGCAAGAATTGGTGAAACGACCTTCAGCGAGTTACGATGATTTGGAAGGAATTGTTTCAGAGATTTTTCAAAATGTTCAAAAGGAGGGAGATGCTGCCCTGTTGAGATATACAGAACAATTTGATCGTGTAGTTTTGGATCGAGTTTCTGTCACTAAAGCTGAAATGATAGCAGCAGCTTCAGGGATATCAGAAGATTTAAAACGTGCAATACAATTAGCGAAAACAAATATAGAATCATTTCACAGCGCACAACGTACACCAAGAGTAGAGGTGGAAACTCAAAAAGGTGTTCACTGTTGGCAAGAAAAGCGTCCTATAGAAAAGGTAGGATTGTATATCCCTGGAGGTTCAGCACCTTTATTTTCCACCATTTTGATGCTGGCTGTACCCGCCCAAATTGCAGGATGTAAAGAAGTCGTGCTTTGTACACCTCCAGATTTGCGTGGACAAGTTCCAGAAGTTCTTTTATATACAGCACAGCTGTGTGGAGTTACTCAAATTTATAAGGTAGGAGGGGTGCAAGCAATAGCAGGCATGACCTTTGGCACCGAAAGCATACCCAATGTCTATAAAATTTTTGGGCCTGGAAATCAATATGTAACTGTTGCAAAACAATGGGCTACACGATATAATGTTGCTATTGACCTTCCAGCAGGACCAAGTGAACTCTTGGTAGTTGCTGACAATAGCGCTGACGAAAATTTCGTAGCCGCAGACCTACTCTCTCAAGCAGAACACGGAACAGACAGCCAGGTAGTTCTTGTTACTACAGAGGAAACTTTTATTGAAAAAGTTAAAATGGCTATTCAAAAACAGTTAGAAGAACTGCCGAGAAAAGAAATCGCAAAACAAGCACTAGAACACTCCAAAATCATTCTTTTAAAAGACGATGCCACTGCAGTTGACTTTATTAATACCTACGGTCCTGAACACTATATAATTTCAGTTAAAAACGAATCCTTCTATGTTGATCATGTTCAAAATGCCGGATCTGTTTTTATTGGTAATTATACACCAGAAAGTGCAGGAGACTATGCCTCCGGAACTAACCATACCCTACCTACCAATGGTTATGCGAAACAGTACAGTGGGGTAAATTTAGACAGTTTTACAAAGGCCATTACCTTTCAGAAAATCACCAAAAAAGGCATCAAAGTGATAGGAGATAGCATAGAGCTCATGGCAGAAGCAGAGGGTTTACATGCACACAAAAACGCCGTGACATTACGACTTAAAAAAATCAATGATGAAGCCTGAATTTCGCCGTTTCATACGAGAGCAACTCTTGGAGTTAAAGCCCTATCAATCAGCTAGGGAAGAATACATCAATGAGGGGAGGTCCATGATTTTGTTGGATGCCAATGAAAATCCATTTTCATCGGATTATAACCGTTATCCAGATCCCATGCAAACTGAGCTTAAAGCTAAAATAGCTCAATGGAAAGAGGTCCGAGTAGAGCAATTGTACTTGAGTAACGGCAGTGATGAGTTTATAAGTCAGCTAATCTTTGCGTGTTGTGAACCAAATAAAGATCATATTCTTATCGTCCCTCCAACTTTTGGGATGTATCAAGTGGCCGCGCATACACTAGGTGTTTCAGTACAAGAGATTCCTTTAAATGAGAGTTTTCAATTGGATGTTGAAGCAATATTAGAAACTGCAAACGCAGCTTCGAAACTCCTCTTTATTCCTACTCCAAATAACCCCACCGCCAACAGTTTCAATCCAAATGATCTAGAAAAAATCATTCAGGGTTTTCCTGGATTAGTCGTCATTGATGAAGCCTATATTGAATTTGCACAACAGCCTTCATTTATAGGCTTATTGGACAGCTATTCTAATCTTGTTGTTTGTCAAACTTTTTCAAAAGCACAAGGAATGGCAGGAGCGCGATTGGGAATGGCTTTTGCACACCCGGAATTAATTACTTTTCTAAACCGCCTGAAAGCTCCTTATAA
>VMCW01000096.1 GCA_008081175.1 Flavobacteriaceae bacterium | reverse complement strand
CAAATACATTTCGAGACGTTCTTCTATGTACGGAGGATACTAAATGAACATTTCACTCGCACGACAGCATTACAGCATGACCAAGGAAAATAGCGTAGGCAATACAGAGCAAAATGCTTTGGCGATAAAATTGGCCATGGAACAACTTTTAGCTGCTATGAATGTATTGGCAAAAGACCCGTCTCCAGAAGAAAAAGAGCAAAATTTTGAACTTGCCCTGACGCGCATCTACATACTCCAAAAATGTCTTGATTTTGAATCTGGCGGTGAACTTGCGCGAAATTTGTTCAGAGTATATGAACATGTACGTCAGCAGATCATTTCCTCTTCTGTTGGAAAAGATGGCAAAAACACATTGGAAAATGCTATTGAATATATCAATATATTACATCAAGGTTGGAGTGAGATAGTATAACTAAGTTATGGATAAATGAACAGGTATTGCCCCGTATTCTTGATTGAAGTGTGTGCTGCGATTGCAGCCGAGAAATTCATCATGTCCGCGACTTTGCCGTTAGATGTGTTCACAAAAAAATTATCTGAGCATCTCAACAAATACTATCTTGTAGTAACTGCTGATATGCTTTCAGACATTGCGGAGGGTTATCTTAGGGTTCTGTCTGAAAGTAATATTGATGAAGCCGATGAATTACTCAAATCTTACGCTTACAATCGAGTTAATTTCCGTCGTACTGGTAAAAAGCGCGCTTGGGGTTCTGCAATTTCTAATCCAAGCAAAGGCTTAAAAAATTTACAATTTGACTTTGGGCTCGCTCGAAGAAATTTTCGCGCGTTTGTTTTCAGTTATAAAAATCATGCTACGAATAGCCGGGCAAACGGCTGGACACTTGAAAGTTTCGAACACGTAGAATTTATCAAAGAAATCAGCACGTTTGAATACAGCGGTTTTGATTTTCTCTCTTAAGTGAAGACACTTAAGGCTTTCGTATCTGATGGCTTTTGCACCTGCGAAATAGACGCATATTTCGTTCTAGCTATGTTTTGCATATATATGGGAGCCAGATTAGCTTGGTTAGCCTTTTGCTCAACGATTAAATGAGATGGAGCCAAATAAGGGCTATATATCAACTTGTGACCATAAACTTCATTGCCAACGCTGGTCGTCTCCGCCACCTTCTGCGGGTATCTCCGAACACTAGTTGGCGACAATCCATTGAAGCCAGCCCCTATTGTAGGAGCTAAGTTATTGGGTTTCGTAACATCGTCTTGAGTTTGGTACATAACTTGCATAGTATGAAGTTATGTTTTTTTTACCCAATAAGCAACACGAGAGCATACTTTGACCCGTCGATGTGCTAGATGTGCCAAAATACGCGTACGCTTAATATTGTTTTTTTTAATATTAGCCGCGATAAATCTCTTGGTACGTTACATGGCATCACTGCCAGTACAAACTACCCAAGACATACTTCTAATCCCCGCCGTGTGCGCTATGATCTATGCAATCGTAAATTTATTATGGGTAAGCCGTAAAGAGCACTGAGTTCTCCTCTATTTCCCGATTGTGCGGAAATTGGTTCGCCATTGGTTGAGACAAGGTATGGGTGAGCAGCACTTTATCATCACTTTGTTCGTCGGTGCTGTTGAAAACTGTGAGTTCAAAATCAAACCGTAGTGTTCGCAAACTTTTTTTCCCAAGATTTAAACAATTCATCATCTATCCTCTGGATATTTACAAAGTAATTCAGCAAACAGCGTGCCAATTTAAACTATATTGAAATTAATTATAAAAACCTCGGTAATTGCTGGTCTCAAATCTTTCTCTTTCTCAAGGAATTCGTTCACAGTTTCACGTATTTTGTTTGAAAGAGCCGTGCGCCCATCTGGCGTCATCAAGTCGCTACTCTTTACGTCTAAAACACTTGGCGTAATTGCTGCAACAACTTCTGCTTCAATTTCAAAAAGTGCTGCGATAAATAAATCGGACGACACTGAAGGTTGCTTGGTTAGTAATGCCACTTCAAGGCTGAAAAGAGCATCAGTATCTACTAATTGCCCCGAAAATACATT
This sequence comes from Flavobacteriaceae bacterium, assembly GCA_008081175.1. Classification (GTDB taxonomy): domain Bacteria; phylum Bacteroidota; class Bacteroidia; order Flavobacteriales; family Flavobacteriaceae; genus MS024-2A. The sequence goes on along the minus strand of VMCW01000096.1, from coordinate 5,472 downwards.
TTCAATTTTGAGATAATTATATTTATCGGGAAGAATTTGACCTGTTTCCGGATCGATGTCTTGTGCATCAACGCCCTCCATCTCAGAAGGCGTAATTGCAGGAGGCAATTCAACGACTGCTTCAGGCATGTATATCCCTGATCCTGATGCAGGAAATACAAAATGACCAAGCACAAATGCTACTACTACGAATGTAAATGGAATAATGACTTGAAAAATGTTCATTTTAACTCCTCTTAAACCGTGGAGCAAATTCCATACCAGCTTTCTAAATTTCTATAACAGGGTAGTTACTATCCCTAATTGTGTTTCTTTTTCCCTTATTTCCGACGAAGCGCTTAACTCTGTAAGACCCTCTATATCTTTAACGTCGAACGTCACTTCAGCTTCATTCTCACTCAACTTTGTGATTGTTTCGTTTTCAACAAACTGCCATCGCTGCTCTTGATAACTTTGGAAAAAAGCTTCCCACTCTGAATATTGCCCGTTCTGTATTTTAATATGTGCTTTCAAATGCATGCTAACTACCTGCCACAATTCATGTATCGCCAAAATGATACACAAATTTACGAGTTCATGAAAACATTAAATTGGTATGGAAATTGCATTGCGAGAAAAGTGGCAAAGTTCTGATCAACACAAAACTTAAACTTTTCCAAATTTATAACTCTAAAGTTCTGGATCGAGAAAAAAACATGCGTGTCTCAAAATTTATCGCATTATCTATTCTGTCTTCGCTAATCCCTCTCAAGATGATGGCGTGGGAAAGTAAACCGAACGACCCACTCCTATTAAGCTTCTCAAATGCGGCCGCATCCAAAGAGCTGACGCCCACGACGAACATGGCGAAAATATTTTCGTCCGGCGGCATCGTAATGGGTTTAAACAACTCTCCAATGACTAAGACTGACATACAAGACTTACCCAGCCGCATCATAAATAAATCGCTGTCAGCGATGGACATGCAAGGCAAAAAAGATCTGAAAGCCTGTAGTGCTATCCTGCCTGATAAAAATTTAACATTTATGACATTAGAGACTCAAACAAGAATAGTAGCTAAAATTAACGAGATTCTACCCAAAAGAGAGGGTTCAAATCTACCAAGCAAGAGCAACTGCTACGCACTATTTCGGCTAGTTTTTGGTTAAAAAATCTTTGTCAAAATAGCAACGGTGTAATAAGCTAAGGGAAAACAGGGTTGGGAAATGTCTGAAGAAAAATCAGAAGAGAGTAAAACAGGTCTTAAAAATGTGATCCGCCTCAAGGAAGAGGAAAATTCGTACATTGCCAGTGCAAAGGAGCGCATGAACGATGTAATAGAGAACTTCATAAAGAACTCTGAAGGCTCAATAACACTGAATGACTTTTCTCAGATCTTCAAGACAGTTACCGTTTGGATAAAGTTTAGGCCAAGAAAGCTTGGTCAGTATGTAGAGGTAATGAAAGAGCGAACCACTGCAGAAAATGTTTGTGTGAGATACGGGAGCGAAGAATACGTACCCCATATTAAAGAAGTTCTTAAAGAGCACAGACTAAAGATTACTTCCACAGAGCCAAATATAATAAATTGCAAACCACCCAGGCCAAGTGATCAAGATATTGATATTGCAATACAAAAAGTGAAGGTATTAGCGAATACTTCGCGTAACTCACTTTCACAGGTAAAAGCTGACTCCATTCAACGTTTACAAGCTGCTTTGAAAAACGAGTACCTAGAAGCAAAAGACGTGAAACACGCAATTAGTAACATTGAAAAAGTTGAGGAAAAATTCTCGGCGGTACTGACGTTTTCACGTCTAGAAGTCGAAAAAAAACTTGGTGGTAAGTTGTTCCGGTATGATTCACAGGAAGCAAAAGATCTTCATATGGGTCTTCTAAGACGCGTCAAAAAGAATTCTTATGTGGAAATCTAACAAGTATTTGGACAGTGCAAAGCTCTTAATCTTCTTTATGGCACTATCGTGGCATCCAGCGAATGCTGATGGGTTTTTAAAATCCGAGCACTTAAAAACAGTAGAAACTGTATGCGCCATTGAAAATTACGAAGTGGGATTTTGCACAAAAAAGAGGCTGAATGGAAGCCACGTTATTTTTCGTCTACCTGTAATAAAATCTGTTTTATTGAACGATAAAGTCCATGCCTTTAGAGTGTCTGCTACGATTGAAAATATGAGCAAACGGATAATTCTAAATGCAAAATTAAATATAAAGTTTGGCGCTGATGACGCCGAGCACTTGCATTTTATCGTCCCCCAAAAAATTATTTACAAAGACACTTCTTCTACAGAGATAAGTCATCTCATAAGATCGGATGTAAAAAGTATGCGAAAGCTATATGAAAAAATAAACTACATTTATTTTAACGCAGATCCAACAAGCATAGACATTGAACCTCTAGAGATTAATTTCGTCAAAAATCAATAGGAAAACCCGAGTACTTCACAGAAACTGATTTGATTCAACTTTTGAAGTTGATCGTTAACAATTTCGGTCCATTTTTCAACTCCAAACGAATTTATGTAACTTGCATCTACGCTTTGTATCGTTCGGGCACATTCACCATAACCGCCTGGCTTGATTGCTTGTGTTTCGCTGCCACACTGCAAAAATGTATTCCCAATTATCGCTTCAGACATGTCTTTATAGAGCACAGATACACCATTTATATTTCTGCCCGTCGTATTTTTGACTTGGAGGGTTAGGACGTAATTAGCCAAGGATCCACCATCTTTGCTGGCAAAGATCAAATCGACACGACAAGGACTGTCTTCCGCTGCCAATACTGGTTGAGCAGAAAACACAACTATTAGTGGTGTTATAACGCGCATGAAGCGTAGAAAATAATTAACGACGTTGTGAAATGTAAAGCTGGGCGACATCATAATTTCTCCCTCTCCGTTATGGTGCTCTGCTGGTCCAAATACGCCTCAAATAGCGCGTTTTCAGATATTACTCCCACAATTACACCTTCCCGCTCATTTATAATGGGAATAAATTCTCCGACAAAGTCTGAAGCTACTTCCATGGCTTCGCTTAAGGAGTTGGCGTCAGAAATCGTCAGACACTGACTATCAACATAGTCGTTTAAACGAGAATTCACATCAGCAGCCAAAATCGACAATGCATCAACTTTGCCCAAAAATTGCTGATTTTCAGAAATTACAATCAATTCAGATTTTTGTCCCTGAGACATGATTTGCTGAGCGCGCCCAACGGTTTCGTTTGCCGAAATTGTATCAAACTGTCGTTCGCAAAAATCAATCACAGATGTCTCACTGAGATAAAGTCCAATCCTACCCTCACTAATATCGATACCACGCCCGGCCAATTGCGTATCGAAATAGGACGTACCAAATCGTATTTGTGTGTAGGTCACAGACACCGCCAAGCTGACCAACGCTGCGAGTGCGTAAACGTATGAGCCCGTTAATTCAATAATGAGTACAATCATTGTCATTGGGGCACCTATTACTGAACCAGTTACTGCAGCCATCCCACAAATAACTAGAGGAAATTCAAAATTTGAAATGATCCCAGCATACATTAAAAATGTTGAAACCGCAGCACCCGCACTTGCACCAACAAGCAACGCTGGTGAGAAAACTCCACCAAAAAAACCAAAATTCAGCGAAATAGATGTGGTAACTATTTTTCCAAACAAAATTAAAAGTAATATTCCTAAGCCATATTGTACTTCAAAAATATTCTGAACCGTTTGTGTTCCTAGTCCCATAACTTCTGGAAATATTGATCCAATAAGACTGAGAATAAGCACCCCGATGAAAGGATTATAAAAGGGCTTAGTACTCATTTTTTTTGAAAGCTTCCCGAAGAAAAGCAGACTTCTCATATAAAATATCGCAATCGCTCCATACAAAGGACCAGACAGCAAACTGATGATAATCAATGCAGACAAATCAAATTCGTATTGCGGAAAGTTAAATACGAGCGATTTTTGCCAAAAAAATTGGGTAGCGGCATAGGCGACCCCAGAAGCCGTTGATATCGCTAAGATCGACCTGTGCGAATAATGCCTTAAGATTACCTCATGTGCGAATAAAACACCTGCCAGTGGTGCGCCAAAACCAGCCGAGATCGATGCAGCAACTCCGGCTCCAATGAATAAGTCATAGCTTAGCTTGACGCGCAGGTATCGACTTAAGAGAGACCCAAAGGTTGTCCCGAAATGTACCAACGGGCCATATTGTCCGACACTTGCCCCTCCACTTGCTGAAACAAATGCTGCCAATGTGCTCAAAACACCAGTTTTGACATCAGTGCAGTCTTTTGACTTGTGAGCAAAATAAATACTGTCGGCCACCCCATGAAAACCAGTATCTATCAACTTAGATTTGATGTTGTGAACAAGAAGTGCGGCGATCGACAACGTGATAAAATAAAAGTAAAATTTTGGTACGCCTTCTAGCAAATCAGTTTCTAATTCGTTCAAGAAGGTAATGCCGCTGCGAAATAGGTTCGCCATCGCAGAACCTATTATGCCTAAAATAACGCCCACAAAAATAGAACTAAAAATAAATTTTGAGGTCGCTTTTAAGTCCAATGTGCTCATAAGGGTATCGAGTAATTGTTTCTTGCAAAGAATATATCATACAAAGTCCAAATAATTCTAAAAATTTAAAGAATTGGCAATATCGCATTAAAAAGTGACAAGCTACATTATCCAGCGTCGTTGCGGACCCGTGTCGATATGAATGAAATTTTTGTAAATTCCGAGCCCGCCGTCAGCATGAGCCTGCGCTTTTTCCGTGACTTTTTGAAGGTTCAATGAAGGCAATCTGAAATCTATAGCCTTGCCGCTTATATGGAATGAGTTTCTTGCAACCAAATTGCTTCTTTGTCTGAGAAATTCATTCGTTTTGTTCGTTCGATATCCAGATAATAATTCTACCTCAACAGGGCCGTCCTCATCTGAACTTTCCTCACAGACTTTGGCCAAGATACCAATAAGCTGCGGATCCATATTCATAATTTTATTTCTTCGCCAGTCGCGACAAATTTGATTGAATTTTCCAATGTCCACATGAGAAATTTTCAATGTTTTTGGAACCGACAAGTTCAGTTGCTCTCCCGTATGAACATTTTTCAATGCTAGTGATATGCGAGTTCTATACAAAGTTTTAGTCACAACTGGGGCAAACAATCTATCCACAGATCCCTCATACTCGGGTTCTATATCAATGAATTTTTTCTTGGATAATGTTAATATCGGTTGTTTCGGTTCAACCGATATCAAAGGAATACTCTGTCCTGTAAAGTCAATTATCGGGTTCGAGGCTCTTGCGGCACCTGAAGCGAGTAAAGAAGCGCAAAAAATGCGTCGGTTGATAAATATTTGTTTCTTCATTCGCTCTAAGTAGCAATATTCATGCCTAAAAGAGCCATTTAGTCAGCTTGTTATCAGGACTAGTCGTCATTAAACTCGGCAAAAATTATCTCTGGAGGATTTATGAT
>VMCW01000057.1 GCA_008081175.1 Flavobacteriaceae bacterium | reverse complement strand
AAAACACTATCCGCAACGTACCATAGCCGTTTTGATTGGTTTGATGTTGGGTGCATTAAATAAAGTGTGGCCCTGGCAAAATTCTATCCCCAAAATAAATGAAGATTCCCCACAGTTGATGGTAGCTGTATTACCTAAACATTTTAATGGAGGAGATCCTGAAATTGTCAAAGCCCTTTTATTAATGGCAGTAGGTTTTAGCTTACTTTTTTTACTTGAAAAAAAGAATCACTTAGTTAAAACATGAGATTCAGAGCAAAACAAAATAAAGTACGTGACGCAATTTTTTTGGTGCTAAAAGGCATTGCCATGGGAGCAGCCAATAAGGTTCCTGGAGTCTCTGGTGGAATTGTAGCGCTCGTAGGAGGATTTTATGAAAAACTGATTTTTTCCTTTCAGCGTCTTAACGGAAAAGCCTTAATGCTTCTTGTTAATGGTCGTTTTAAAAGTTTTTGGGATTATGTTAATGGCTCCTTCTTGAGCCTACTTTTTAGTGGAGTAATCATAAGCTACTTTAGCATCTCCCTTTTGTTAGATTATTTATTAGAACGCTACGAAACGGTTGTTTTAGGTGGTTTTTTTGGGATGATTCTCGCTTCACTTTATTTGATCTTTAAACAAGTTAACCACTGGAACAAAAGCACTCTGACAACACTTTTTATAGGATTTAGCCTTGGTCTTACACTTACTTTTGTACGTCCAGCTACAGAAAACGATCACTTATTTTTTGTGTTTTTTTGTGGTATCATCAGTGTATCTGGAATGACCATTCCTGGACTTTCAGGATCCTTTTTACTTCTGATTTTAGGAAATTATAATCTACTTCTAGTCGATGCTGTAAATGCCCTTTTTCAAACATTTTCTGAAGCTATTATTTTGAATTTTAACTCTTTTTCTGATCCTCATACAAATCGCTTGCTATACATTTTGTTTGTTTTTGCATTAGGCTCATTAAGTGGATTAATTTTATTTTCAAATTTATTAAAATGGGTACTGGAACACCACCCAAAACAAACACTTGCTGGTATAATTGGATTTATTGGAGGTACTTTGATGTTGGTTTATCCATGGAAGGAAAAAGAATACCTCTACAACGAAGATGGGACACTATTCTTAAACTCTGTTGGAAACCCCAATCTCTCTAATTACAGTTATTCTCTTCCAAATTTTGAAGATTCACAAACCTATGTGGTATTTTTAGCCCTCGCTTTAGGGGCAAGTCTGCTATTTACATTAGATTATTATGACAAAGAAAGACCTTCATAAACAGTTTGGTTTGGTTGGAAAGAATATAGATTATTCATTTTCAAGACGTTATTTCTCTGAAAAATTCCTACGTGAAAACATAACCAATCATCAGTATGTCAATTATGATTTAAAAAGTGTAGAGGAATTTAAGCACGTTTTGAAAAATACTCCTATTCCCAATGGCTTAAATGTTACCATACCCTATAAAAAGGAGATCATTCCTTTTTTAGACAAGCTCTCAGAAGAAGCAGAGACTATAGGTGCTGTAAACACTATTGTTTGGGACCCTTCAGGTAAAACTGTAGGACATAACACTGACCATGTAGGTTTTACTAAAGCGCTTTTGGAACAAGTGCATTCTGCTCCAACAAAAGCCTTGGTATTGGGCACTGGAGGTGCATCAAAGGCAATCCAATATGCATTGGATAAAATCCATTGTAAGTACCTAATGGTTTCCAGAAATCCCCAAAAGAATCAACTGAGTTATGATGATTTGAATTCTGACATACTAAATTCAGTAGAATTGATCATCAACACTACTCCCCTAGGCACCTTTCCAAATATCTCAGACGCTCCACCAATACCTTACAACCTCTTACATTCAAAACATTTTCTTTTTGATTTAATTTATAATCCTGAGGAAACACAATTCCTAAAAGAAGGTAAAAGTCGCGGTTGCAAAACCACAAATGGCTACAAAATGTTGGTTTATCAAGCGGAAAAATCATGGGAACTTTGGAATAGGGATTCTTAAAAGTTGGAGTTTCATTTTTAGAATTCAAAAAATTGTATATTATTTGTAATTAGACAACTATAACTCATGGAAGAGCATACTCTACAACCTGGTGCGGAGGAACAAAAGAAGCCGCAAAAAAAAGCAACGACATCCTCTAAAGTCAAAAAAACTGATGGATCTGAAAAGGAAGTAAAAAAGAAAGAAACAGCTCCAAAGAAAAAAGACGAAAAAGAAGAAAAAGTAGAATCAATTCAGGCTTCTGAAGAAAGCAAGGAAACAAAGGAAGAGAGCCCTGTAAAAGAGGAAAAAGATACTCCGGAAGAAGTTGAAATCGATTACAGCTCATATTCTATCGAGGCTTTAATTGACGCATATGAAAAGCTGGCTAATGGGGAGGACTGGTTAAAACAACATAAGACCCTCCAAAATATCAATCAGAATTTTGAAGTAAAATTTCAAGAGGATATAGAAAAACAAAAAAAGCAATTTGAAAAAGAGGGAGGTAATGAAATTGATTTCTTTTTCAAACCAGAATACAAAATTCGTTTTGACCAAGTCAGCTATGAATATCGCAAAAAAAGAAGAACACACTACAAAGAACAAGAGGCTACTCAAAAAGTAAATTTAGAGAGAAGGAAATCGATCATTGAAGAGATCAAAAAATTGATTGATCAAAATCAGATCGATTCTAATACCTATAAATCATTTAGAACCCTTCAAGAAAGCTGGTACAACACAGGGCAAGTACCCAGAGGTGAGAGTCAAAATCTTTGGGAGACATTTAAACATCATGTAGAACGCTTTTATGCCTTTCTTCATTTGGATCGCGAGTTCAGAGAACTTGATTACAAACACAATTATGAAGAAAAACTAAAAATTATAGAACGTGCTGAAGCTCTTCAGGACTATCCTGATGTCATGAAAGCCAGTAGAGATTTGAACATCTTGCACCAGAAATGGAAAAATGATTTGGGTCCTGTTGCAAAAGAGCACAGAGAAGATCTATGGGAGCGTTTTCAAAAAGCAACCAAGGTTATTCAAGCCCGAAGACAAGAATACCAAAAAGATGCTGCAGGCGCCATGAAAGAAAACATGGCAAAAAAAGAATCCTTACTCAAGGAAATGCACAAACTCATTGAAGAGTTACCTCAAAAACACAGCGGATGGCAACAAGCAATTAAAAAGTTTAACTCCTTGAGAGAGGAATTTAAAACTATAGGTTATGTGCCCGCAAAAGAAAGTAAAGCATCTTGGAAAAGTTTTAGAGAAGTGGGTTCTCTATTCATGAGTAAAAAGAATCAATTCTATAAAGAACAAAAGAAAGTATTTAACGAAAATATAGAAGGTAAAAAGAATCTGATTCAACAGTCCAAGGAAATTCTTGATGGCGACAATTGGGAAGATCAGATTCAAGTGATGAAAGACCTTCAGAAAGAATGGAAAACCATTGGATTTGTTCCTAGAAAATTAGACAATAAATTGTGGAACGAATTTTCACAAGTACAAAAAGAATACTTCGACCGTATCAAATCAGGTTATCAAAAATTGACGGAAGAACAAGAGGCGTTACTAAAGAAAAAAACTTCTCATTTAAAGAAAATTTCCTCTAAAAAGTTTACTGCAGAAATGGAGGCCATGAAAAAAGAGTACTTTGAATGCTGGGAGGAATGGAATGCAATAGGATCGCTTGACTCTAAAAATGAATCTAAATTAAACCAAGAATTTTCGGTAGTCTTGATGAGTCTTATAAAAAATTCTGAATTGGATAAAAAAGAGAAAGATCAAGTTATAGAATCACTCAATACGACAGTGCTTCAAAACGACCCAAAACGACTTGAAAAAGAATTTCAAAATGCCAAAACCAACTTATCCAACCTCAAAGCAGAGTTGACTCAGTTGGAAAATAATTTGGAATTTTTTAGCAACTCAAGTAGCGAAAATCCACTATATAAAAATGTGGAAAAACAAATCAAAAGTTGTCAAAATAAAATTGATCAAGCGCAACAACAATACATCAGCTTAAAGCAAATAAAAAATGCTTTAGATAAGCAAGCGCGACAAGCTCAGGAACAAGAAGAAAATGCCGATCAAGATTCTTCTGGGGAAGAAACTTGATTTTTAGCCTTTTCCCAAAGTTCTTCTAACTCCTCTAGAGCGAGGTCTTGAAGAAACTTCCCTTTTTGTTCCACCTCAGCTTCCATAGTGTTAAATCGTTGGATGAATTTTCTATTGGTGTGCTCAAGTGCTGTATCTGGGTTAATTTTCAAAAAACGTGCGTAATTGATTAAAGAAAACAAGACATCGCCCAGTTCTTCTTCACTTTTTTTTAGATCTCCTTTTTGGACTTCTAATTGAAATTCATTGAGTTCTTCTTTTACCTTTTCCCAAACTTGTGTAGCGTTTTCCCAGTCAAAACCAACCCCAGCAACTTTGTCTTGGATCCGTTGTGCTTTGACCAGAGCAGGCAAACCTTTGGGCACGCCACCTAAAACGGTTTTTTTACCCTCTTTGAGCTTTAATGCTTCCCAGTTTTTTTTGACCTCAGCTTCATCTTTTACCTTTACATCACCATAAATATGTGGATGGCGGTAAATTAACTTTTCACAGATCTCATTGGCAACATCAGCAAGGTCAAAAGCTTCTTCCTCACTTCCCAGTTTAGAATAAAAAACAATATGCAATAGCAGATCTCCAAGTTCTTTTTTAATTTCTGTACGGTCACCAGACAAAATAGCATCACCCAATTCGTATGTTTCTTCTATGGTTAGATGCCGTAAACTTTCAAAAGTTTGTTTTTTATCCCAAGGACATTCCGCTCTCAAAGTATCCATTATGTCCAACAACCTACCAAAAGCAGCTAATTTTTCGGCTTTAGAATTCATTTTTCTTTGGTAGTAGGGGTTTGCTTTGTTTCCTTTTTAGACTCTTTTGGGGTAAATGAAATAAGTTTGTTCGCAATCAGAAGATTATACCATTGAATGATTTTTTTTATGTCACTTGGATACACTCGCTCTTCATCATAGTCTTCCAATACATCAAAAAAATACGCCTCTAAATCTGAATTAGAAGCCTTAGGCTTTACACTAGCAATCTTGCCCCCTTCATGGTCTAGCATTTTTTCAAATACTTCGGTCAAAGGAACCTCTTCTCCTAGACAATAAATTTGAATATCACTCAACAAACTAATTTGTTGGGAAGGTGTCGTTATGATGCGTTTTCCATCAACCAATGAGGTAGCAATAACACCCCCTCTAGTTTGAGCATCAAGGGTATATAAACCTGGTCGTCCAGTGACAGCAATTATTTTTTTTAAATCCATCTGTTATCTTTTTGATTTAATAGGAAATTTCATTTTGTACTCTACTGATATTGCTCCTTTTGAAATTGAAGCCAATCTGTTTTTAATTAGTCTACGCTTAAGGGGAGAAATACGGTCGGTAAAAAGCACCCCTTCAATATGATCATATTCGTGTTGAACCACTCGCGCTGCAAGTCCTTCCAAAGTGATTCGATGGGTTTCAAAATTTTCATCTTGATACTGCAGTGTAATTTGATCTTTTCTTGATACGTCTTCTCGGACATCTGGAATACTTAAACAGCCTTCATTAAAATTCCAGAGAGCCCCTTGTTCTTCAAGTATAATTGGATTGATAAAAACTTTTTTAAAGGATTGTAAGGTTTTTACTTCTTCTTTACTCATTTCTTCTTCATCTACAAAAGGGCTTGCATCGATAACAAACAGACGGATAGAAAGTCCTATTTGAGGGGCAGCAAGACCCACTCCGTGAGCCGAATACATCGTTTCCCACATGTTTTCAATCAATTCCTTTAGATTAGGATAGCTAGGATCGATTTCATCTGCTTTTCTCTTTAAAACTGCTGCACCATAGGCCACAATAGGTAGTATCATAACGAATTTGCTTTGTAATTTAAATAAGATTGAAGAATGAGTGTCGCACTGATTTGGTCCACAAGACCTTTGTCCCTGCGTTGCTTTTTGGACAAACCACTGTCAAGCATTGTTTGAAATGCTATTTTAGAGGTAAAACGCTCATCGTATCTAAAGATCTTTTGATTTGGAAATTGATTTTCAAGCAACTCGATAAAAGAGAGAATTTGATCTTCTAAAGAGGAAGGAGTTCCATCTTTTTGCAAGGGTTTCCCAACGATAAAAGCATCTACTTTTTCTTCATTACAGTAGTCTTTCAAAAATGAAATCACTTCTACAGTAGGTAGGTTTTTGAGTCCACTTGCAATGAGTTGATTGGGATCCGTACAGGCCAGACCTGTCCGTTTTTCTCCATAATCGATACCCACTAAACTCCCCATGAATATTTTTTTGCAAATATACCGTTTTCAAACCGATCTGCTTAATTCGATTCGTCACGAATTCTTTACCTTTGACAAAATTTAAAAAATGCAAGAAATCATAGAAGCTGCATGGGAAAATCGATCCTTACTCGAAAACCCTGAGACACAAGAAACCATCAGAAAAGTAATTGACCAGTTGGACGGAGGGCTGCTTCGAGTAGCGGAACCCAATGGTTCAAACTGGACAGTAAATGAATGGATAAAAAAAGCAGTTGTTTTGTATTTCCCCATTCAAAAAATGGAAACATTTGAAGCGGGACCATTAGAATTTTACGATAAAATACCACTAAAAAAGGGCTACCAAGAAAAGGGAATACGCGTTGTCCCTCACGCGGTTGCAAGAAAAGGTGCCTATATTTCAAAAGGAGTGATCATGATGCCCAGCTTTGTGAATATTGGAGCTTATGTAGATGAAGGTACCATGGTAGATACCTGGGCTACTGTAGGTAGTTGTGCTCAAATAGGTAAAAACGTTCACCTCAGTGGAGGGGTTGGAATTGGAGGGGTTTTAGAGCCACTTCAAGCTGCACCTGTAATCATTGAGGACAATGCTTTTTTAGGATCGAGAAGTATTGTTGTAGAAGGGGTACGTGTTTGTACAGAAGCGGTCTTAGGAGCCAATGTCGTATTGACTGCTTCTACTAAAATCATCGATGTTACGGGTAAAGAGCCGATAGAATATAAAGGAATTGTTCCTGCACGATCCGTTGTCATACCAGGCAGTTACACCAAAGAGTTTTCTTCTGGGTCCTATCAGGTTCCTTGCGCACTAATCATAGGAAAAAGAAAAGAAAGCACCGATAAAAAAACCTCCTTGAATGATGCCCTTCGCACCCATGACGTAGCAGTATAAAAATTGAATACCTCTAAGTGAGCTAATAAATATTTTACAACAGGACTGAAGTGTACCTACAAAACGATTTTACAAACACGCTAAATTCTCCACTTTTCAAAGTACTAAGGGACTGTGCACAAGAACTCCATCTTGAAACCTATGTTATTGGTGGTTTTGTAAGGGATCACCTCCTGGGGAGAGGAGTACAAAAAGACATTGACCTGGTTGTAATTGGATCTGGAATTGAACTTGCACAAGCAGTCCAAAAAAAATTAAAAGGAGCTAAAGAAGTTCAAATATTCAAAACCTATGGTACAGCAATGATCCACTGGAAAGGAATCGATATTGAATTTGTCGGTGCCCGAAAAGAGTCCTACTCTAAGGAAAGCAGGAACCCTATTGTCTCCCCAGGCACATTAAAAGACGATCAAGAGCGAAGAGACTTTACTGTAAATGCTTTAGCAATAAGTTTGAATGTTGAAAA
>VMCW01000142.1 GCA_008081175.1 Flavobacteriaceae bacterium | reverse complement strand
AAGAGGCATCGAGCGGATTCGAACCGCTGTACAAGCTTTTGCAGAGCTCTGCCTAGCCACTCGGCCACGATGCCATGGCGCAAAAATACTTAAATTAATCTAAACCTAATGCAGATCTTTTGAGTTCTCTTTTTACAGACACCTCTTCAACGTTTCCTCCTATAGGTGGGTTTTTCTTTGCCACCTTGACTGCTGCCTTTTCTACTTCCAAAAAACGTGACATTACCTTATTCAAAATACGATCCGCTACATGCTCTAAAAGTTTTGCGCGTTGTTGCATTTCTTGCTTCACAATAGCGTGAAGTTCAACATAATCAACAGTATCTTTTAAGTCATCTGTTTTTGAAGACTTCTCTAAACTGGTAGTGACAACGAGGTTTACAACATAATCACTCCCTATTTTTTCTTCTTCATCCATACACCCGTGATAAGCATAAAGACGGATGTTTTTCAAATAGATCTTTCCCATAGTGCTACAAATATAAAGACTGTTTACTTCTTTCCTTTCAAAGGAAGCATTCATTATCTTTGCGCAAAAGAAAAAGAAATGGAGCGAGCGCTACACTTTATTGAACATATTATAGAAGAAGACCTTAAATCAAACTACTCAAAGAAGCAATTGCGCTTTCGTTTTCCACCAGAGCCAAACGGGTATTTACACATAGGTCACGTCAAAGCAATTTGCCTGAACTTCAATCTTGGAGAGCGCTATAATGCTCCTGTAAACCTTCGTTTTGATGATACAAATCCAGCCAAAGAAGAGCAACAATATGTTGATGCTATCAAAGAAAACATCAACTGGCTAGGATATCACTGGGCATCAGAGTGTTATGCTTCAGATTATTTTAGTCAACTGTATGAGTGGGCGGTACAATTAATTAAAGACGGCAAAGCCTATGTCGATTCTCAAACATCAGAGACCATTGCTGTTCAAAAGGGAACACCTACAGAACCCGGGATCAACAGCCCCTATCGAGACCGATCTATTGAAGAAAACTTAGCATTATTTGATCAAATGAAAACGGGCTTGTGTAAAGAGGGAGAGCATGTTCTTAGAGCTAAAATAGATATGTCCTCACCAAACCTTTTGATGCGAGATCCAGTGATGTACCGAGTTTTATTCAAAAAACACCACCGCACAGGAGATGAATGGTGTATCTATCCAATGTACGATTGGACACATGGTCAGTCGGACTTTATAGAGCAAGTGTCTCATTCGTTATGTTCATTAGAATTTAAACCACACAGAGACCTTTACGATTGGTTTTTAGATGCACTACCCGACTCAGATCTGTTAAAACCCAAACAAAGAGAATTTGCGAGGATGAACCTTTCCTATACAGTCACAAGCAAAAGAAAACTTGCTGAACTTATAGAAAAAGGATACGTTAACGGTTGGGATGATCCAAGAATGCCGACAATAGCAGGGTTGAGAAGAAGAGGGTACACTCCACGATCTTTAAGAAATTTTGTTGATGCCGCGGGCGTTGCTAAACGCGACAACGTAATTGACCTGTCCTTACTTGAACATTCAGTAAGAGAAGACCTCAATACAACTGCGCCAAGAGTAATGGGTGTGCTCGACCCTGTTAAACTCACAATTATTAATTATCCTGATGATCAGACAGAGTTGCTCACCGGGGAAATAAACCCAGAGCAACCTAATCTAGGCAATCGGAGCTTCCCTTTTTCAAAACATCTCTATATTGAAAAGGAAGATTTCAAAGAAAACGCAAACCGAAAGTTTTTTAGACTTTCCTTAGGAAAAGAAGTCCGCCTTAAAAATGCGTACATAATCAAAGCAGAGTCTGTTGTAAAAGATGCGCAGGATAATATTGTTGAAATTCTATGTACCTACGATCCAGAGAGCAAAAGTGGAAGCGGAACAGAAGCAAGCCAGAGAAAAGTTAAAGGAACACTACATTGGGTCACCCAAACAGAGGCACTAGAAGTGCAAGTACGTTTGTATGACCGCTTATTTACAGTTCCGGCACCAGACCAGGTCAAGGAAAAGGAATTTACCTCATTCATTAACCCAAACGCGCTTGAAACAATTACAGCTTTTGTAGAACCAGGGTTAGCAGATGCCAAAGCAGGAGAACAATTTCAGTTTCAGCGCCAAGGGTATTTTGTGGTTGATCCAGACAGCACAAAGGACAAGTTAATTTTTAACAAAACCGTTGGCTTAAGAGACAGTTGGGCGAAGCTAAACACCTAAGCGACTTATTTAGTGTCTAAAGGAGCCTTTCCTTTTGTTTGTTTTTTCATCGCTTCTCCTATTTGATTACTAGCAGTAAAGGAAGCAACCATGTCGTTAAGCATCTCACTACCCGATTGTGGTGAATTTGGAAGAAGAATAAGGTTGGTGTTTGTTTCACTGCCTATCGCTTGGAGGGTGTCGTAGTGCTGCGTGACTACAATCAAAGCAGAAGCCTCCTGGGAGTTGATACCCACTTTATTTAAAACGTCAACGGACTCCTCTAAACCTCTAGCAATTTCTCTACGTTGATCCGCAATACCTTGTCCTTGAAGCCTTTTGCTTTCTGCCTCAGCTTTTGCTTTTTCAACAATTAAGATACGTTCTGCATCACCGTCGTATTGTGCCGCCACTTTTTTGCGTTCGGCAGCATTGATTCTGTTCATTGCTGCTTTTACTTCGGGATCAGGGTCAATGTCCGTTACTAAAGCCTTAATGATATCGTAGCCATAGTTTATCATTGCATCATTGAGCTCACCCTTTACAGCGTTTGCAATATCGTCCTTTTTCTCAAAGACATCGTCCAATTTCATTTTAGGAACTACAGCACGTACCACATCAAACACATAAGAGGTAATTTGATCCTGGGGATAATCAAGCTTATAAAAAGCATCGTAAACTTTATCTACAACGACTTTATACTGTACAGAAACTTTAAGCTTTACAAAAACATCATCTTTGGTTTTTGTTTCTACTATAACATCCAATTGTAAGATTCGCAAGCTAATTCTCCCAGCGATTTTGTCAATAATCGGTATCCTGAAGTGTAAACCGGACTGGCGAATAGAAGTAAAACGTCCAAAGCGCTCTACAATGGCTGCCGTTTGTTGCTTCACAACAAAAATCCCTGAGAACAGGAGTAAAACAATAAGTAATATAATGATGTAAGTAGTCATGGTGTTTTGGATTTAAGTCAAATAGTTAATAAAATTTTGTACTCTTTTTAAAGATACGTCTTTTCCTAAAAGGGCACAAACTTCAAATAAATCAGGCCCTGAAAGCGCACCAACTAAGCTCAACCGAAAGGACTGCATAACAACACCTAGAGGCACCCCTTCTTCTTTAGCCCAGTGAAAAAGCTGTTCTTTCAACTCACCACCTACGCCAGCACGCTCTAACAGAATACAAATTTGTTCCAAGACCTTTACGGGGTTTTTATCACGAACTTTTGCAACGCCTTTCTCGTCGTAATCATAGGGAGTCTTCAAAAAAGCGGTTTCTTGTTCAAGATCTTTTAGAGTATAAAGGCGCTCTTTAACCAAAGCAACTATAGAGCTGTATTTTTCTTTCGGAAACTCCTTTAGAATTTCCAACACATATGGGTTTTGTATCAGTTCTTCTGTTGGTTGTTCTATAACATAATGATGATTGATCCATCGGGCTTTTTCGTAATCAAAACGCGCCCCTCCTTTTTGAACGCCCTCAACATCAAATTTTGCTTCCAGATTCTTCAAAGAGAAAAACTCATTATCACTGCCGTCATTCCACCCCAAAAGAGCAAGGTAGTTTACCATTCCTTCGGGCAAGAAACCCATTTCTCTAAACCCAGGTGTATCCTGTTTCCATTGCAAGGGAAAGACAGGAAAGCCCTCTTTGTCTCCATCTCTTTTTGAAAGTTTTCCTTTGCCACTGGGTTTTAGAATCAAGGGCAAATGCATAAACTGTGGACTATCCCATCCAAAGGCATCATAGATAAGCTGATGTAAAGGCAAAGAGGGTAACCACTCTTCTCCGCGAATCACGGTAGTAATTTTCATTAATTTATCGTCCACCACATTAGCAAAATGATAGGTAGGTAGACCGTCTGCCTTTATTAAGATTTTGTCATCTATAAGGTCAGAGGATACCTGTACATTTCCTCGCACTTCATCAAAGACCGTAACTGTTTTTCCTGGCTCAACTTTTAACCTTACAACATAATCCCCTCTTAAATAAGTTTGAATTTCTTCTTTTGACAGTGTCAAGCTGTTTTTAAATTGTAATCTATTTTGACTACCGTACCGAAATGTTTCTTTATTTTTTTCTGCCTGTTCTCGAGCTGCGTTGAGTTCCTCTGAGGAGTCGAACGCATAATATGCAGCCCCTTTTTCTAAAAGCAAATTGACATGCTCTTTATAAATAGAACTTCGTTCACTTTGTCTGTATGGACCAAAGGCGCCCCCGTTTTTTGGGCCTTCATCAGGCACCATTCCACACCATTCCAATGCGTGTTGTATATAATCTTCACTGCCTTCAACATACCTGTTTTGGTCTGTGTCTTCTACTCTGAGTATAAAGACCCCATTGTTTTTTCGTGCGTGAAGGTAGTTGAAAAGAGCGGTGCGTAACCCACCGATATGTAAAGGCCCAGTTGGACTGGGAGCAAAACGAACACGTGTAGTCATTTTTTGCTCAAAGATAAGCGCTATAAATGGATTCCGCTAGACCGACAACACAATTCCTGTATATTTGCAAAAAAGATGAATTATTATACAGTTTGTTAATATTCCGGAAATTGTTCAAGAAGCGCCTATTCGAATAGCACTTACGACATATATTGAACAAAAAGGGTTTCAAATTGATCGCCTTTTTTACAATTTTGTAAGTAAAGAAAGATTGCTGGAAATGAACCAGGAGTATCTCAATCATGAGACGCATACAGATATAATCACTTTTGATTATTCAACAGGGAAAATACTGTCTGCAGAGTTTTTTATTTCCATGTGGGCAATTGAACAATCTGCCAAAGAAGAATCACAAACACTTGAAGATGAAACACTTAGGGTTATTTCTCATGGTGTTTTGCACTGTATGGGCCATGAAGATAGCACCCAAGAAAAAAAGGCTGAGATGCGACAAAGAGAAAATGAGTTTATTGATCTGTTCCACGTGAAACAATTAAATAATGTTTAATACAAAATACGACGTCATTGTTGTCGGAGCGGGACATGCAGGTTGCGAGGCGGCTGCAGCCGCTGCCAATCTAGGGTCTAAAACCCTGTTGGTTACTATGAATTTGCAAAATGTCGCACAAATGTCGTGTAACCCTGCAATGGGAGGAATAGCAAAGGGCCAAATTGTTCGTGAAATAGACGCCTTAGGAGGATACAGTGGTATTGTTTCTGATCGATCTGCTATTCAATATAAAATGCTCAACCAGTCTAAAGGACCCGCCATGTGGAGCCCCAGAGTCCAGTCGGATCGCAGCCTATTTACGCTCGAGTGGCGCAATTTATTAGAGCAAACGCCTCTTGTTGATTTTTACCAAGAAATGATCGTCGACATTCTGGTAGAGCACAATCGCGCTGTGGGTGTGGTCACTTCTCTAGGATTGAAGATATATGCACAGGCTGTCGTGCTTACAAACGGAACTTTTCTCAATGGACTCATTCATATTGGAGAGAAGAATTTTGGAGGAGGTCGAGCTGGCGAAAAAGCAGCAACAGGACTGACGGCTAAACTCGAATCTTTAGGATTTGAATCTGGACGAATGAAAACAGGCACCCCCCCGCGAGTTGACGGTAGATCATTAGATTATTCTCAGATGACAGAGCAACCGGGAGATGAAAACCCCTCTAAGTTTTCTTTTTCAGACCAAACACAGCCCTTGACCCGTCAACGCAGTTGTTTTATCACACACACCAACGAGGAGGTACACAATACATTAAGAGAAGGCTTTGATCGTTCCCCCATGTTTAATGGAGCAATACAAAGCACTGGACCGCGGTATTGTCCGTCTATAGAGGACAAAATCAACCGATTTAAAGACAAAAGCCAGCATCAAATTTTTGTAGAACCAGAAGGATGGAACACTGTTGAAGTTTATGTAAACGGCTTTTCGACATCACTACCAGATGACATTCAATACAAGGCACTTAAAGCGGTAAAAGGATTTGAACAGGTAAAATTTTTCCGCCCTGGATATGCCATTGAATACGATTATTTTCCACCCACACAACTGTATCATAGCCTTGAAACACGCCTAATTGAAAATTTGTTTTTTGCAGGGCAAATTAATGGAACTACCGGCTACGAAGAGGCTGCAGCACAGGGGATAATGGCAGGAATTAATGCACACCAAAAAGTAAAAAACAACACGCCTTTTATTTTAGGAAGGGAACAAGCGTATATAGGTGTTTTAATAGACGATCTTATCTTAAAAGGCACCGAAGAACCCTATCGAATGTTTACTTCACGCGCAGAATACCGTACCCTTCTTAGGCAAGATAATGCGGACGAACGTTTAACACCGCTTTCATATGACCTGGGGCTAGCCTCTTCGGAACGAATGAAAAAGGTTGAGGACAAGCGCAAGAAAAGAACAACTCTTGTCTCCTACCTCAATAAAACTAGTTATCCTTTGGATGTTGCGAACCAACTGCTTGCCTTAAAAAAGGAACTTCCAGTAAAGCAAACAGATAAATACGCGAAATTGTTGGCAAGGCCAAACCTCAATAGGGCTGATTTTGATGTCTTTCATTCGCTACAGCAGTTTATGAAGTCGGAGGAAATGGACGACACCGTTTTCGAACAAGCAGAAATTGAAGTAAAGTATGCCGGCTATATAGAAAAAGAAAAACGTAACGCCGACAAGTTGAAGCGCCTTGAAAATATAAAAATCCCAAGAAATTTTGATTTCGAACGCTTGGCTTCTCTTTCTTTTGAAGCCAAAGAAAAATTGAACAAATTTAAACCAGAGACACTTGCTCAGGCCTCAAGAATAAGTGGGATCAACCCCAGTGATATTAGTGTATTATTGGTTTCTATGGGACGTTAACTAAAGGTTTCACGTGGAACAAAATGCAACATAAAGAAAAATTGTTTTCAGCAACAGACCACCTAGTAAGCGGAAGGAATTTTGATGTGGTCTGGCAGGAAAAGAATGCTATAGCACAAACCCTGTATCCTCCAGGCACCAATTTGAACTCGTATTACGAATCAGAGGAATACGATTCTCATAAAAATGAACAAAAAAGTGTTGTAGGGCGTTTGTATCTCTTTGCTCAAAACGTCATGTTTGCATATAAAAAAAGAATAATTAAAAATAATGTAAACGGAAAATCCCTTTTGGATTATGGTGCAGGGGTGGGTAATTTTACAGCGTATCTCAAAGGCTTTAATTATAAAGTAATGGCCTTAGAACCGAATAAAAAAGCCAGCTCACTCGTTGCAGAAAAAGGAATATCCTGTGTGCACAAATTAGAAGACTTGTCAACAGACGCTTCATTTGATGCAATTACACTATGGCACGTTTTGGAGCACTTGGAAGACCCCAAAGCGGTATTACAAAAATTAAAAAACCATTTAAACCAAGAAGGCGTTTTAGTACTAGCGGTACCCAACTTCAATAGTCCCGACGCAAAATATTATAACAACGAATGGGCCGCTCTTGATGTTCCTAGACATTTGTGGCACTTCACAAGCAAAGGCTTAATAACTTTTACAACAAGTTGCGGGTATAAACATCTCACCAACTATCCTTTGTTTTTTGATGCATTTTATGTTGCGTA